>NZ_JBFUMH010000035.1:0-41632 GCF_054049475.1 Microvirga sp. P5_D2
CGACAAGCTACGTGCTCAGACCGGCCAGCGCCCGCACGGCGAAGACATCCATCCGCGTCCGGAACCGCCGGCTCATCCGGCGGAGTGAGGTTGATTGCTCAAACAAAAACCCCGGCAGTGATGCCGGGGTTTTTGTTTGGATCGAGAAGTAGCAGCGATCTCAGGCGGCCGCCTTCGACGCAGCCTGCGTCACCGCATCCACCACATCGTCCACCACCTGCGTGACCAGATCGGCGTTGTCGCCCTCGCCCATCACGCGGATCACCGGCTCCGTGCCGGAGGGGCGAATGACGAGGCGGCCGGAGCCGCCGAGCTTTTCGCGTCCGGCCTCGATGGCCTTGATGACGGTGGCTTCCTGCAAGGGCTTGCCGGATTTGTAGCGCACGTTCTTGAGGATCTGCGGCAGCGGCTCGAAGCAGTGGCAGACCTCCGAGACGGTCTTGCCCATGCTCTTCACCACGGCGAGAAGCTGAAGCGCCGCGACGAGGCCGTCGCCGGTCGTCGTATAATCGGACATGATGATATGGCCCGATTGCTCGCCGCCGAGATTGTAGCCGTGGGCGCGCATGTGTTCGAGCACGTAGCGGTCGCCGACCGCCGTGCGCACGAGGTTGAGGCCCATGCCGCCGAGATAGCGCTCGAGGCCGAGGTTGGACATGATCGTCGCGACGATGCCGGGCTGCGCGAGGCGGCCGTCTTCCTTCCAGGAGCGCGCGACGACGCCCATCAGCTGGTCGCCGTCGACCTTCTGGCCCTTCTCGTCCACGATCAGCACGCGGTCCGCATCGCCGTCGAGCGCGATGCCCACATCCGCGCGCAATTCGCGCACCTTGTGGACCAACGCTTCGGGAGCGGTGGAGCCGACCTCGTGATTGATGTTGAAGCCGTTGGGCTCGACGCCGATGCTCACCACTTCGGCGCCCAACTCCCACAGAGTCTCGGGCGCGACCTTGTAGCCGGCGCCGTTGGCGCAATCGACCACGACGCGCATGCCTTCCAGATCCATCTGGCGCGGCAGGGTGCGCTTGGCGAATTCGATGTAGCGGGCGTGGACGCTCTCGATGCGCTTGGCGCGCCCGAGCGCGGCGGAGCCGGAGAGGCGCGGCGTGATATCGCCGTCGATCAGCGCCTCGATCGCCATCTCCACTTCGTCGTTGAGCTTGAACCCGTCGGGCCCGAACAGCTTGATGCCGTTGTCCTCATACGGATTGTGCGAGGCGGAGATCATGACGCCAAGGTCGCAGCGCATGGAGCGCGTGAGCATGGCCACGGCTGGCGTCGGCATGGGGCCGAGCAGCAGCACATCCATGCCCACCGAGGTAAAGCCTGCCACGAGCGCGTACTCGATCATGTAGCCGGACAGGCGCGTGTCCTTGCCGATGACCACCCGGTGGCGATAATCGCCGTTCTGCTGGAACATGAGGCCTGCAGCCTGTCCGACCTTCAGGGCGAGATCCGGCGTGATGATGCCGTTCGCCCGTCCCCGGATGCCGTCGGTCCCGAAGTATTTCCGCATGGGTTTCGTCTCCCCATTCCCTTGCGCCGATCTGCGCTTTGGTCTTGTCAAAGCAACCTCTTCCATCAGGGTCAAGACTTCGGGCCGGTTCAGCTCATCACAAGAAATAAGCGAATATTACAGAACGCCGAGTCTATATCTCCAAAGGAAGGTAGAAGCTTCAGGTAAACAAAAAAGAACGCTCGCCGAGATAGCGAGCGTTCCGGGTCATTCCTATGACTGGCTTTTAAGCCTGCGGCTGAGGCTCCATGCCCCCATCGTTCTCACGAGGACGGCCAGGGCGCGTGGTCGGTACGGCCGAGCCGCGCGCCGGATTGACCGGATCGCCGCCCGCATCCCTCACCGGCGGCTGGCCGTCGAGCAGGTTGCGGATCTCGTCACCCGACAGGGTCTCGTATTCGAGAAGACCGCGCGCCAGAGCCTCGAGCTCATGCTCCTTCTCGGTGAGAATACGGCGGGCGTCGATGAGGCCGCCCTCCACGAGACGACGAACCTCGGAGTCGATCTTCTGGGCGGTCGCCTCGGAGACGTTCTGCTGGCGGCCCATCTGCATGCCGAGGAACACCTCATCCTGGTTCTCGCCGTAAGCGACGGTGCCGAGTTCGGGCGAGAAGCCCCACTTGGTGACCATCATGCGGGCAAGACGCGTGGCCTGCTCGATGTCGGACTGCGCACCCGAGGTAACCTTCTCCTTGCCGAAGATCATCTCCTCGGCGATACGGCCGCCCATCATGATCGCGAGACGCGAGGTCATCTGCTCGTAGCTCATGGACAGCTTGTCGCGCTCCGGCAGCTGCATCACCATGCCCAGCGCGCGGCCGCGCGGGATAATGGTGGCCTTGTGCACCGGGTCGGTGGCCGGAACGTTGAGGGCAACGACCGCGTGGCCGGCCTCGTGATAGGCGGTCAGGCGCTTTTCGTCGTCGGTCATGACCAGCGTGCGGCGCTCCGCACCCATCATCACCTTGTCCTTCGCGTCCTCGAACTCCTTCATCGTCACGATGCGCTTGCCGCGACGGGCAGCCAGCAAGGCCGCCTCGTTGACGAGGTTCATGAGGTCGGCACCCGAGAAGCCGGGCGTGCCGCGGGCAATCACCTTCAGGTCCACATCGGGAGCGAGCGGAACTTTGCGCACGTGAACGCGCAGGATCTTCTCGCGGCCCATGACATCCGGATTCGGCACCACGATCTGACGGTCGAAGCGGCCCGGACGCAACAGCGCCGGATCGAGCACGTCAGGACGGTTGGTGGCGGCGATGATGATGACGCCCTCGTTGGCCTCGAAGCCGTCCATCTCCACGAGGAGCTGGTTGAGGGTCTGCTCGCGCTCGTCGTTGCCGCCGCCGAGGCCGGCGCCGCGATGACGGCCGACCGCATCGATTTCGTCGATGAAGATGATGCAGGGCGAGTTCTTCTTCGCCTGCTCGAACATGTCGCGCACACGTGATGCGCCCACGCCGACGAACATCTCGACGAAGTCGGAACCGGAGATGGTGAAGAACGGCACGTTGGCCTCACCCGCAACCGCACGGGCGGTCAGCGTCTTACCGGTGCCGGGAGGGCCTACGAGCAGCACGCCGCGCGGAATGCGGCCGCCGAGGCGCTGGAATTTCTGCGGATCGCGCAGGAACTCCACGACCTCCTGCAGGTCCTCCTTGGCCTCGTCGATGCCGGCCACGTCGTCGAAGGTCACGCGGCCATGGGCTTCGGTGAGAAGCTTCGCCTTGGACTTGCCGAACCCCATGGCGCGGCCAGCGCCGTTCTGCATCTGGCGCGACAGGAACACCCAGGCGCCGATGAACAGCGCGATAGGCAGGATGTTCATGAGAACCGCGATGAACCAGGGGGTAGAATCCGACTGCGGACGGGCCGTGATCTGCACGCCCTTCTGCTGCAGCTTCGTCACCAGGTTCGGATCGTCAGGAGCGTAGGTCGTGAAGGTGCGGCCGTCCGTATAGGTGCCGCTGATCTCGGGTCCGGAAATGACGACGCTCGTAATGCGTCCCGAATCCGCCTCGGTGAGAAGCTGGCTATAGGCGATGTCGCTGCCGCCGCCTCGTTGGCCGGGGCTCTGGAAAAGGGTCACGAGCGCCAGCACCAGGAGGAAAATGACAACCCACAAGGCGAAGTTGCGGAAATTTGAATTCATTTGATCAGGTTCTGCCCCAGAGGGAGATGATGCACGAGAAAATGGAAAGGCCTCCCCGCGCGGTTAAACTCAATGTAGGCACACCCTATCCCCTTGCCAAGGGAATGAGGCGCACATGCGGCATCATCCGAAAGGATTGGCTAAGAGATTTGGCTAACGACCGCGTGATCGGGGTGGCTCCCGGCTCACGACAAGCCGCCCGCTGCGATCGAGGGCAATCAGCGCGCCCGCCAGCGTCATCCGTGAGCCCTCCCCTGCCTGGAGCGCGCCGCGCAGGCGCTCGGTGCCCGTTTCCAGTCGGGCGAGGCGGGCATTGTCGAGGGGCAAGCCGATCCGCTCCAGCGCCTGCGCCAGCACCCGAAGGGCGATCTCGAAGGGCTCGTCGGCGAGGCAGGCGGCGTTGAAGGAGAAACCATTTCCATCCTGCTCGGGCCCTGCGCCCGCAAGCGCCTCCCGCGCCTTTGCGTCCAGCGCCTCGTCGGCCTGGGCCACACGCCCGGCCAAGCGGGCCAGCCGGGCGGCGGTGAGCCCCTCAGCGGCGAGAAGCGGCAGGAGCGCGCGCCAGCGGACGCGGGCGAAGCGGTCATTGGCGTTGGACGGGTCGGTGATGAAGGGCCAGCCGTTCTCCCGGCAGAGATCCAGCAGTGCCATCTTTGGCAAGTCGAGAAGCGGCCTTGCATGGCTGATCCCCTCCCTGTCGCGCTCGCGGCGCATCCCGGCGAGGCCCTTCAGGCCGGAGCCTCGGGCGAGGCGCATCATGATTGTCTCGGCCTGATCGTCCTGGGTATGGGCGGTGAGGAGATGGGAGGCTCCCGCCTCCTTGGCGCATTGGACGAGGAGGCGATAGCGCGCCTGGCGGGCGGCTTCCTGAAGGCCAGTCTGCGGCTTTTCGCCGGTCCAGGCGAGGGTATGATGGGGAAACCCGAGAGCGGCCGCCTCCCGGCCCACGAAAGCCGCCTCCTCGGCGGCCTCGGGGCGCAGGCCATGGTCGACGGTGGCAACGATGATTTGCGGGCGGCCCGGCACGTCCCATCGGGCGAGGAGGTGCATCAGGGCCATCGAGTCGGGCCCGCCGGAGACGGCGGCGACGATACCCTTGGCATCACTCAAATGAAAAAAAAGATGCCCCGGATCGGTGTCCAGGGCCGAATCGGCAGGAGGTGAAGGAGCGGCCACGGGGCGGGTGCTCGACTTCAAATTAGCTGCACTTGATGCGCTTCTGCTCGCGCTCGGAGCCTTGGCGCACACTGGCGGAGGCCTGTGGGTATTTACGGTCGAGCTCGGCGTAGACGGCGCAGGCCCGGTCGCGGGCGCCCATGCCGTTGAGGGCCATGCCGAGGCGCAGCAGGGCATCAGGGGCCTTCGCCGCATCGGGATGCTCGGAGGACACGTTCAGGAACTGCTCCGCGGCCTCGCGGTGACGGCCACGCTGGAGATAGGTCTCGCCGAGCCAGAACGTGGCTTCCGGCACCAGCCGGTCGCGGGGGTTCGATTGCAGGAAGCGGCGGAAGCCCATTTCGGCCTGGTCGTATTGCTTCTGGCTGAAGGAGGCATAAGCCGCATCGAATTCGGAGCGCGGGTTGGTCACGCTGGTGGCCGCTACGCTCGGTGCCGTGCGGGGCGGTGCGCCCTGTGGTGCCCCCTGCAAGGGCAGTGCGCCCTGTGGGATGGGCATGGCCGAAGGTCCGCCCGGAGCGGGAGCCTCGGCGAACTCGTCCTGCTCGATCAACTCGCCGATGCCGCCTGCCTGATGGCCGGGAGCATCCATGGGCTCCCCCTCCTCCATGGCGGCGAGCGGCGCGGAGGGTGGCGTCGCGCCCAAAGGACGCGGAGCGCCCGGGGCGCTGGGATCCTGCGAGGGATCGAACAGGTCGCTGCGCCGCTGGGGAGCCTGGGGTTGGGGCTGCGCCTGCGGCTGGGCCGGGCGGGACGGAGTCGCGGCCGGGGGGCGGGAGCCGCCGCGGCCCGAGTTTTCCTGGAAGCGGAATTCCACGTCCTCCTGGAACTTGCGGACTTGGTCCTTGAGCTGGCGGTTCTCGAACTGGAGCTGCTCGATCTGGCCCGACATCTGCCGCATCTGGCTCTCGAGCCGGTTGATACGCACGATGGCGTCGGAGGCATCCTGCGCAGCGGCGGGAGCGGCCAGAGCTAGGCTCAAGGCGAAAAAGACAAATAAGCGTCGAAACATGCTGGATACCGTGAAAGGTCTTGAACGACCGTGCCGATAACACAAAAGCGCCGCCACGGCGATAATGTGGCGGCGCTTTAAGGTGTCACGAAAGTGTGCCTGAGAACTTATGCCCCAGCGCCACCGCCCAATACGGTCACCGCACGACGGTTCTGCGACCAGCACGAGATGTCGTTGCAGACCGCGACCGGACGCTCCTTGCCGTACGAAACCACGCGGAAGCGCGAGGCATTGATGCCGCGCGAGACGAGGTAGTCACGCACGTTCTGGGCGCGGCGGGCCGAGAGCGAGAAGTTGTACTCGCGGGTGCCGCGCTCGTCCGCATGGCCTTCGATGATGAAGGTGTAGTTCGGATAGCGCTGCAGCCACTGGGACTGCTTGTCGAGGGTGGCGACAGCGGTGGGGTTGAGATCGGTCTGATCGGTCTCGAAGAACACGCGGTCGCCGACATTGACGACGAAGTCCTGGGCGCTGCCAGGAGTGGCGGCGCCACCGGCACCGAAACCGCCGGACCCATCGGCCATGCCATCTTTATTGGAAGAACAGGCGGCCGCTCCCAGGGCGAGAACCATAGCAGCGGCGAATTTGACGGCGCGCAGCGTCATCATGGCATTACTCCTTACACATACGTTTGCCGAACGTTGTGGTTTTTATATCGGGCGGATGGTTAAGGGAGGGTTCCGTCAACCTTAAGAGACGATGCCGGATCTAGGTGAATTATGGCCAAGTTGTGGAAGTTCGGGTTAAGGTAAATGAAGGGTGAATGGCTGTTGCGGAGGTAAAGGCCCTCCCGTTAACCAGAAATCCCAAGGTTTTCCTCACTTTCAGGGCTGAACGCCCCGCCGCCGCGCCGATAAGATTTTTTACTTAGCGATGTCCCTTGCCCACAAGCATCGCGGTTCTCCCCTCTGCGGGAGAGGGAATAGCGGCAGCGCTCCATTATGCAGGCTCCCAAGAATCAACCTCTGGCGATTCAGCGCTACGATCCTACCTTTCCAATAGAGCCCTCACTCATCCGATGAAACTTGGCAGCACCATGATGCCTTATGCCCTGCTCATGCGTTGAACGGACATGAATCTCCTCACGAACCAGCCCGGCCCCTCGGTCCTGCCCTATCGCGCCGCGTTGGACGACCTGCGCATGGAGCGCGCCTTCGCGCGCATCGCCGACAGCGACCTACGCTTAGGGAACAATGTGGCCCTGCTCCGCGACTCGAAGGAGAACTACCCGGCCTGGATCGAGGCGATCCAATCCGCCGAGCGGATCATCCATTTCGAGAACTTCATCATCGCCGACGACAAGACGGGCCACCTCTTCTCCGAGGCTCTCATGGAGCGGGCGCGGGCGGGGGTGAAGGTGCGCGTGCTCTATGACTGGCTCGGTTCCTCCTTCCGCGCCCTGCCCCCGTTCTGGCGTCGCATGCGGGAAGCCGGCGTCGAGGCACGGGTGTTCAACCCGCCTCGCCTCACGGACCCGTTCTGGATCCGCCGCAACCACCGCAAGCTGATCACGGTGGATGGCCGCGTCGGCTTCGTCTCGGGCCTTTGCATCTCCGACAGCTGGGTAGGCGGCAAGGAGGTGGAGCCCTGGCGCGACACCGGCATCTCCCTCGAAGGCCCCGTCGTCGCCGATCTCGATGCGGCATTCGCGGAAAGCTGGGTGCTGGCGGGCATGAAGCCCATTCCGAAAACCGAGCTGCCGGATGCTGATTCGATCGCTCCCCTCGGCTCCACGGCGGTGCGGCTGATCAGCGGCGAGCCCGGCATGTTCCGCACCTATCGGGTGGACCAGTTCATCGCGGCCACCGCCCAGCGCAATCTCTGGCTCACGGATGCCTATTTCGTCGCCACCACATCTTATGTGCAGGCGCTGGGTGAAGCCGCGCGCGACGGGGTGGATGTGCGCCTTCTCGTGCCTGGATCGAGCGACGTGCCGGCGCTCCAGCCTATCGTGCGCGCGGGCTACCGCTCTCTCATCGAGGCGGGCATCCGCGTGTTCGAATGGAACGGCTCGATGCTCCACGCCAAGACCGCGGTGGTGGATGGGCGCTGGGCCCGCGTGGGCTCTACCAACCTCAACATCGCGAGCTGGGCCACCAACTGGGAACTCGACGTTGTGGTGGAGGATGCTTCCTTCGCCGAGGCCATGGAGACGATGTATCTGGAGGATCTCGCCAACGCGACCGAGATCGTTCCCGGATGGCAATCCAGGCGGCGTCAGGCCAGACGCATGCGCTCGCGCCGGGACCGCCGTTTCAAGCGCGGTGGAGTGCGCCGCCTCGCCGCCGGCGCGCTGGCATTGTCGAGCAGCATCGGCAAGGCCATGGGCTCGCGCTCGCTCACCGCAACGGAGGCGAGCAGCATCGCGATTATCGGCTGCGTCGTGCTCGCGCTGGCGGTGCTGATCACATTATTCCCTGTGCTCATCATTTCGCCCATTGTCATCGGCCTCATCTGGTTCGGGCTTGCCCTGCTCATCCGCGCCTTCCGCCTGAAGCGGCGCGTGCGCCTGCGGCACCGCAAGCTCCAGCTCCGGCGCCGGTTGAGCCAGAGGAAGAAAACCGAAGCTACCTCCGGCGAGTAATGGACATCGTCTGCCACGCTTCTAATTGCGTCGGGGCCCTCTTCATCGAAGCCTGAACCAAGGAGACGACGATGGCCACCGGAACCTCCAGCCCTCCTTTCGGCACCCACGACCGCGTGGAAGCGATGAGCGCGCTTCTCGCGCAGAACTGGTGGGCCGTGGCGCTTCGCGGCGTCTTTGCCATCATCTTCGCGCTGATCGCCTTCTTCTGGCCCGGCGCGACGCTACTGTCCTTTGCGATCTTCTTCTCGGCCTACATGCTGGTGGACGGCGTGTTCGGCATCGTCTCCGGCATCCGCGCCGCATCCAACAACCAGCGCTGGGGCCTCTTGATCCTGGAAGGCATCCTCAACATCCTGGTCGGCGTCATTGCCTTCCTCATGCCGGGCCTGACCATCGTGTTCTTCGTCACGCTGATGGCGGTCTGGTCGCTTATCACCGGCATCCTGATGATCGTCGCAGCCTTCAAGCTGAACCCGGATTACGGGCGCGGCTGGCTCGTCTTCGGCGGCATCGTGTCGGTGCTGTTCGGAGTGGCGCTCCTGGTCGCGCCGCTCGTCGGCGCCGTGGTGCTCACTTGGTGGCTCGGCGCCTATGCGCTGTTCTTCGGCATCGCACTCGTCGTTCTCGCTTTCAAGCTGCGCAGCCACAAGGACGACGTCGTGGGCGGCGCTTCGCTACGGGCTTGATGGCCTTCTCCTCACCGTCATGGCCGGGCTTGTCCCGGCCATCCCGATCCGAAAGGCTCTGCGCTCCAATGCATCGGGATCACCGGCACAAGGCCGGTGATGACGTGTGGTGAATATCATCCGCTTCAACGAAAAAGGGGCGCCGTGAAACGCCCCTTTTCAATTCTTACTGTTTTGCCTCGCTCAGCAGCGGGGACCATGTCGGGTCCGATGCGAACGACGGTGTCGGGACGGGCTGTTCCACGCGGCCGGTGATGTCAACCATGTAGAGCTTGCCGCCTGACTGGCCGCCGGGATCGCGGAAGAAGATGATGTACTGGCCGTTGGGAGCCCAGACGGGGCTCTCGTTGTGGAAGCCTTCCGTCAGAATGCGCTCGTTCGATCCGTCCGGCTTCATGATGCCGATGGCGAAGCCCCCGGAATGCTGCTTGGTGAAGGCGATGTAGTCGCCGCGCGGCGACCATGCCGGCTGCGAATAGGCGCCGTCGCCGAAGGAGATGCGGCGCTGGTTCGAGCCATCGGCATTCATTGCGTAGAGCTGCTGCTTGCCGCCGCGATCGCTCTCGAACACGACCTGTGAACCATCCGGCGAGAAGGACGGGGACGTGTCGATGGCGTTGGTCGAGGTGAGGCGCGTGGTGGCCTGCGAGCCCAGGTTCATCATGAAGATGTTCGCGTTGCCGCCCTGCTGCAAGCTCATGACGATGCGCTGACCGTCCGGCCCGAAGCGCGGAGAGGACGTCATGTCGGGGAAGTTGCCGACGACCTGGCGTGAGCCGGTATCGAGATTGATCACCTGCACGCGCGGCTGCTGGCCTTCCGTCTGTGACATGAAGGCGATTTCCTGCGTCACCGGCGAGTAGCGCGGCGCCACGACGGTGTTTTCGCCTTGAGTCAGGTAGCGCACATTGGCGCCGTCCTGATCCATGATCGCGAGGCGCTTGCGGCGGTTTTCCTTGGGCCCGGATTCATCCACGAACACGATGCGCGTGTCGAAGAAGCCGCCGAAGCCCGTGACCTTGGTGTAGACCGCATCCGAGATGATGTGGCCGACGCGGCGCCAGAAATTGGCGTCCGTCACATATTGCTGGCCCGCCAGCTGCTGGCCGGATTCGATATCCCACAAACGGAACTCCGCACGCAGGCGGCCCGAAGGATCGCGCGAGACGCGGCCCGTGACGAGAGCCTGCGCACCCGCCATCTTCCAGGCATCGAAACGCGGAGCCGCGTCAAAGGAAGGACGCTCCGGGAAGCGCCCCTTGTCGAGCGGCATGAAATAGCCCGAGCGCTGCAGATTGTTGGCGATGATGCCCGAGACGCGCTGGCCGAGATCACCCTCGCCCGAGAAATCGGCGATAGCGATCGGCATGGGCTGGAACTGCCCACCGGGGCCGACGCGGAACGACAGCTGCGCGTGAGCCGCAGGCGCAAGCGCCGCCATCGGAAGGACAACAGCCAGGGCAACGAGAAGACGGGAGACGAGGCGAGTGATCATAAGGGTCATATCTCAAGCGTGATGGGCTTTAAGATCAGGAAACATCGAAGCCGACGTTCAGATGTTTCCAGTCGTTGAAGTACGGAGTGTACGTCGCGGGGATCTTGTAGGGAGCGCAGCGCCGCACGGCGCGAAGAGCTGCGTCGGCGACGGCGCGGTCCGTCGATGAATTTCCGGATGTGACGATGCTCGGCTGAGCGGCCAGGGAGCCGTCTGCGCTGAGCTTGATGTCGATGAGCGGTGGCGTCACCTCACCGCCCGAGGCGCTGATCGGCACCGTGTAGCACTGCCGCATCTGATCCTGCAGGAGGCCGATGAGACCATCGCGCATGCTGGGGCTAAGCTTCGCTGCCGTGCCGGTTGCGGTGCCGAGAGACGCAGTCTTCTGCGCTTCCGATCCGGTTGCGCCGCTGGACTGGTTCTTTTCCTTGTTGTCGAGGAACTGCTTCAGGTCGCCCATGTCGAGCTTCTTGGCGAGCTGAGCTTCCTTGCGCGCCTTCGCCTCGGCTTCCGCCTTGGCTTTGGCTTCCGCGACCTTCTTGGCTTCGGCCTCTGCCTGGGCCTTGGCTTCGGCTTCAGCCTTCGCTTTGGCCTTCGCCTCCGCAACGCGCTTGGCCTCCGCTTCGGCGTCGGCTTTCGCCTTGGCCTCGGCGCGCGCCTTGGCTTCGGCTTCGGCTTTCGCCTGCTCGGCGGCCTTGGCTTTTTCGATGGCTTCGGCTTCCGCCTTCTCGACGGCCTGCCTCTCGGCCTCGGCCTTGGCTTCGGCCTGAGCCTTTGCCGCAACAGCAGCCTTTGCGGCCGCGTCCGCCTTGGCCTGTTCTTCGGCCTTCGCTGCGGCCGCCTGAGCTGCGGCCGCTTCCTCGGCGACCTTCATGTCTTCAGGGCGTTTGGGTGGTGCGGGGGTGTCGCGCTTTTCTTCGCCGGCTTCGCGCAGCTCGACCTTATCGGCAACGCGGTCAACGCGGGGCTTCTGATCGGGCGTCACGGCCTTTGCAGTCTTCTCGCCCTTGGTGATCTGCGAGAACTGGTTGTCGGTGATGACCTCGACGGGAATGCCTTCCTGCGCGTCGGGGAATTCGGCAGCGGAGGAGAAGCCGATCATGGCAGCAACAAGCACCGCCGCATGCGCGACGCCCGAGACCCAGAAGCCCGGTTCGGAGGGGTTGAAATGATCCTTCAACGCCACTTGCTTCTCACCCCTTGCTCTCTCGCCTTACTGCTGCGTCACCTCGGTCACGAGCGCGACGCGCTTGTAACCGGCGGTGGTCACGATGGACATGACCTGGGCGACGCGGCCGTAATCGACTCTTTTGTCGCCACGCACGAAAATACGCTCGTCGAAGCCTGCCTTCGACACCTCGGCAAGCTTGCCGACGATGGCTTCGTCCGTCAGTTCCGACTCGCCTAAGAAGACTTGGCCCGTCTGCTTGATGGACAGGGTCACCGGCGTTGAATCCGAGTTCAGCGGCGCAGCCTTGGTCTGCGGAAGATCGAGCGGAACGCCCGCCGTCATCATGGGCGCTGCCACCATGAAGATGATGAGCAGCACCAGCATGACGTCGATGAACGGCGTCATGTTGATCTCGTTGATCGCGCCGCCGCGCCGTCCGCGCCTGCGGCGACGGCCACCTCCTGCTGCGCCTGCCATCATTGCCATCGCTTATCCCTCTCCGGCTCAGGCCGCCTTCGACGTATGCGCGATGCGCTCGTCGATCTGGCGGGACAGGATGGCGGAGAATTCGTCGGCGAAGCCTTCGAGACGCGATTGCAGCTTGCCCACTTCGGCCTGGAGCTTGTTGTAGGCGAGCACCGCCGGAATGGCCGCGAACAGGCCGATGGCGGTGGCGAACAGCGCCTCCGCGATGCCCGGCGCCACGACGGCAAGGCTGGTGTTCTTCGAAGCAGCGATCGAGGTGAACGAGTTCATGATGCCGATCACCGTGCCGAACAGGCCGATATAGGGACCGGCCGAGCCGATGGAGGCAAGAATCATGAGGCGGGAATCGAGACGCTCGACTTCGCGCTGGATGGTGACGTCGAGCACCTTGTCGATGCGCTGCGGCAGGCTCTGGAACGAGCGGCCCGAGCCTTCGAACGAGCGCTTCCACTCGCGCATGGCCGAGATGAACACGGCGGCAAGGCCGGTGGCCGGGCGGTTCTGAAGCGAACGGTAAAGCTCCTCCAGCGACTGACCGGACCAGAATACATCCTCGAAACGGTTCATGGCGCGCTTGGTGCGTGCGTAGAGCAGCGTCTTGTCAATGATGATGGCCCAGCACCAGACGGACGCCGCCATCAGGCCCAGCATCACCAGCTTGACGAGGAAATGGGCCTGCCAGAACAGGCCAAAGAAGGACAGGTCATGCGCTACAGGGGCAGCCTGGGCCACATCAGCCGGATTCATAAGTCACACCCTCGCTCTTCGAGCTGCCTTGAGGACCCCAAGGCTCACCGTATTCGGTTTTAGGAAAATTGTGTTTCGTATCCCTGCTCGTTCGCCCGCGAATCTGTCGAAAATAAGGGCGCAGGTCCCGAGGCATCAGATCGTCCCAAACCGTTGTCTTTTAAGCACAGAGTAAGGTTAAGGCTTGGTTTAAGAGAGGCTTGGCCCCTGATAATTAGGGGTAGATTACCTATGGGCATGGTTGTCATGGGGCTCGACAAGGGCCTTATGTCGCCCCTGATTTCTTTGCGAAACACGCGTTCATAAGATTTCGAGCCCTGCTAAGCCTGCAACCCTGCCCGGCGTGTTGGGACGGCCTTGAACCGGAAATGACGATGACAACGGATGTGAAACCCGCCGAGATCGTGGGCCGCCAGCTCGATGCCTATAACGCCCGAGACATCGACGCCTTCATGGCCTGCTGGGCGGAGGATGCGCAGTATTACGCCTTCCCGGACACCCTGCTGGCCGAGGGAGTGCAGCAGATCCGCGAGCGCCACGTCGTTCGCTTCCAGGAGCCGAATCTCCATGGCAAGCTCGTCGCCCGCATGACAGCCGGCACCATGGTCGTGGATCAGGAGATCGTGACCCGAACCTTTCCCGAAGGCCCGGGAACCGTCGAGGTGATCGCGATCTATGAGATCGAGGACGGATTGATCCGGAAAGCCTGGTTCAAGATGGGAGCGCCGATTCTCGACAAGGCGGCGTGAGGCCTATTCCTCACCGCCAGAGAGCGCGGCGCGAAGATTGTCGGGGATGCGCACGGCGCGCCCATCCCGCACAGCGGCCACCATCACATCGGCACGCACGAGCACATCATTGCCCCGGCGCACCTCCTGAGCCAACGTCATCGAGGCGCCGCGCATGTCCTTCGGCTTCGTCACCACGGTCAACACATCGTCCATGACCGCGCCGCCGAGGAAGTCGATGTTCATCTTGCGCACCACGAAGGCGAGACCACCCATCTCCGCATGAAGATTCGACTGCGCCACTTCCACCGCCCGCAGAATCTCCGTGCGTCCCCGCTCCATGAAACGCAGATAGCTCGCGTGATAAACGCGCGCTGAAAAATCGGTGTCCTCGTAATAGACGCGGATCGGCAGGATATGCGCGCCGTCCTGCATGGTGCCGGAGAGATGGGGGTAAGCGCCACCCTCCCCTTGAGGGGGAGGGTCGGAGCGCGTCAGCGATCCGGGGTGGGGTGGCAGCGCCGCGTTCCGAGAAGTCTCGCGTCCCACCCCCTCCCGCGCCTGCGGCGCGACCTCCCCCCTCGAGGGGGAGGTGTTAGCGGTGCGCTTGTCACTCATCCGCGTCTCCGTTGAACAGCCTGAACTGCGTGGTGTTCTCGCGGGTAGGCTCGGCGATGCCGAGGTGCTTGAAGGCGTGGGGCGTGAGGATGCGGCCGCGCGGGGTGCGCTGCACGAAGCCCTTCTGGATGAGATAGGGCTCGATAATGTCCTCGATGGCGTCGCGCGGCTCGGAGAGCGCGGCCGCAATCGTCTCGATACCGACCGGGCCGCCGCCGAAGGAGCTGGCGATCATGGTGAGGTACTTGCGGTCCATGAGGTCGAGGCCGATGGGGTCCACGTCGAGGAGGCGCAGCGACCGGTCGGCGAGATCGCGCGACACTGTCTGCACCCCTTCGACGATGGCGAAGTCGCGCACGCGGCGCAACAGGCGGCCTGCGATGCGCGGCGTGCCGCGCGAGCGGCGGGCGATCTCGTTGGCGCCCTCTTCGCTCATGCCGAGGCCGAGCACGCGCGCGCCGCGCCGGACGATCAGTTCCAGCTCGTCCACCGTGTAGAATTCCAACCGGATCGGAATGCCGAAACGGTCGCGCAACGGCGTGGTGAGCAGGCCCGCGCGGGTGGTGGCACCCACAAGCGTGAATTTCGGCAGCTCGATCTTCACCGAGCGGGCGGCCGGGCCTTCGCCGATGATAAGGTCGAGCTGATAATCCTCCATCGCCGGATAGAGAATCTCCTCCACCGCCGGGTTGAGGCGGTGGATCTCGTCGATGAAGAGCACGTCGCGCTCTTCGAGGTTGGTAAGCTGCGCCGCCAGATCGCCGGCCTTGGCGATGACCGGGCCGGAGGTCGAACGGAAGTTCACGCCGAGTTCGCGCGCCACGATCTGCGCCAGCGTGGTCTTGCCGAGGCCGGGCGGGCCGACGAAAAGCACATGGTCGAGCGCATCGCTGCGCGCCTTGGCGGCATTGATGAAGATCTGGAGGTTCGCCCGCGCGGCCTTCTGCCCCGTGAAATCGTCGAGCGACAGCGGCCGGATCGACGCTTCAGTGTCGTCCTCGCGCTTTTCCGGGCTGAGCAGGCGGGAATCGGTCAAAGAGGCTTACCTTCCAGAGGCTTCATATAGGCGAAGGGACACTAATACGCCATTCTTAACAGGATCAAAACAGGAACGTCGATGGGTCACGTGGTTTGCCTCAGCCGGTTGGCCCAGTTTCGGCTCAAATACCAGCAGATCAGGGTCGGGACGAGGCAGATAAGGATGTAGATCAGCGTCCCGAAATCAAAGAATTCACCCGGGCCTCGTCCCTTCAAAGGCATGATCGAGAAAGTGAACAGGATACCGACGGCAACCCCAACAAGCCCCACCCAAAGAAGCTCAGGCTTGGCCTTTTTGATCTGAAAGATCCGAGTGGCAAGTGCAACAAGAAGAGCTGGGATCAGCCCAAGCGCGTAAGACAGAGGCAATCCGATCATCAACGTGTCTAAAATGACCTCTGTTCGAATGCTTCCGCTTAGGATCGCGCCTGTGGCGAGGAGGACAAGGAAGCCAAGAGGTGGCCCCAAGAGAGCAAAGATAACCCAGTGTCCCATAGCATAGCTCTTTTGTTCCGATGACGGAGATGCTCCCAACCTCCACGAAAGAAGCCAGCAGACCAGGGTCGGAACGAGGCATGTAGGAACATACACGAGAAAGGCTTCTTTTGGGGTTTCGAAGACGCTCCGTCCGCTTAGGAGAAGTGCCTCAAGCACTGCGCCGAAAGCCACAACAAAGATGAAGCCCACAACTGTTCCGATCAAAGTCACCCAAAGCCATTCAGGTCTGAATTGCCTGATTTGGACCTGTCGAACGGCCCCTCCGGAGACAAGGGCAGGCAGCAAGCCGAAGACGTAGGCGAATGGGGTTAACCAAGCCGTGCCCGAAATCATGTCCGCTAGCTTGCCATCAAAGGGATTTCCGTCGCCGATCGCGATTGCCGCAAAAACGGTTACCAATCCGATCGGCGGCCCGAGACCTGCGAAGATAAGCCATTTGGCCATCGGCTTTACCGCGCCAATTCCCGCAACCCCAACCGGATCAGCGTCTTCGCCTCGGCCTCGTCACCGGCCTGCTTCATGGCGGCAGCAACCGCTGCGGAGGCCTGGACTTGCGGGTAGCCGAGGTTGACGAGGGCTGAGATGGCATCGGCCACAGGCGCAGGTGCGCTCCTGTCGTCCAACGCGCCGGTGAGGCGGATGAGGGCGGGATCGACGCTTGAGAAGGCCGGGGCCTTGTCCTTGAGTTCGGAGACGATGCGCTGGGCGAGCTTGGGGCCGACGCCGGGGCCGCGGGCCACCGAGGCCTTGTCGCCGGTGGCGATGGCGGTCGCCAGGGTGCCGGGGTCGAGCACGGAGAGGATGCCGAGCGCCACCTTGGAGCCCACGCCCTGCACGCTCTGGAGCAGGCGGAACCACTCGCGCTCCGTATCAGACTTGAAGCCGAACAGGCGGATCATGTCCTCGCGCACATGGGTTTCGATGGCGAGTACCGCCGCCTCGCCTACGGGGGCTAAGTTCTGGAGCGTGCGGGAGGAGCAGTGAACCACGTAGCCGACGCCATGCACGTCGAGGATCACGAAATCCTCGCCATAGGAATCCACCACGCCTTTGAGTTTGCCGATCACGTTCGTCTCTGCTCCTCATGGTCATCCCGGAGCTGCGGAGCAGAACCCGGGATCGTGTGCAGGATAAAACACTGTTTCTCTTGAAAGGGAAGCCTTTGGTCGCGCTTTGTTCTCACAGCGATCCCGGATCTTCGCTTTCGCTCCGTCCGGGATGACGCCTTCTCAGATGATCTCAGAAGCTCGCCGCCAAAGCGCGGGCCTTGCGGTGGTGAGCGTGGGCGATGGCGATGGCGAGGGCGTCGGCCGCGTCGGCCTTCTTGAACTCGGCCTTGGGCAGCAGGATCTTCACCATGGCCTGCACCTGTTCCTTTTCGGCGTGACCGGCGCCGACCACGGTCTTCTTCACCTGGTTGGCGCCGTATTCCGCCACGGGCAGGTTATGGAGCGCGGGCACCAGCAGCGACATGGCGCGGGCCTGGCCGAGCTTGAGGGTCGCCTGGGCGTCCTTGTTGACGAAGGTTTCCTCCACGGCCACCTCGTCGGGCGTCCAGGTGCGGACCACCTCGGTGATGCGGTCGTGGAGCTGCTTGAGGCGAAGCGCAAGGTCGAGATCGCCGTCGGAGGTTACGACGCCGCAGGCCACATAGGAGAGCTTCGTCCCCTCCACCGTGATGACGCCCCAGCCTGTATTGCGCAGGCCAGGGTCCAGGCCGAGGATGCGGACGCGTTCGCTCACTGTTTGTTCTCCACCGTCATGGCCGCAACAAGTGGGGCCATGAGGTTAACATGGCCTTACCCGGCCATCTTCTGCATGAGCGCCTCGGACAGCTCGAAGTTGCCATAGACGTTCTGGACGTCGTCGTGCTCTTCCAGCGACTCCATGAGCTTCATGAGCTTCTCGCCGGTCTCGTCATCGACGGGGACGGGGGTCTGCGGCTTCCAGACCAGCTTGGAGGCCTTCGGCTCCCCGAACTTGTCCTCGAGAGCCTTGGTCACCTCGTTGAGTGAGGTCTGCTCGCAATAGACCTCGTGGGCATCCTCGGTGGAGGAGACATCCTCCGCGCCGGCCTCGATGGCGGCCTCCAGCATGGTGTCGGCATCGGTGACATCGGCCCCGAACTCGATATAGCCCACCCGGTCGAACATGAAGGAGACCGCGCCGGTCTCGGCAAGGTTGCCGCCGCTCTTGGTGAAGTAGGAGCGGATGTCGGACGCCGTGCGATTGCGGTTGTCGGTCATCGCCTCGACGATGATCGCGGCGCCGCCGGGACCGTAGCCCTCGTAGCGGATCTCGTCGTAGTTCTCGCCTTCGCCGCCCGACGCCTTGTTGATGGCGCGCTGGATGTTGTCCTTGGGCATGTTCTCCGCGCGGGCCGCGAGGATGGCGGCGCGCAGGCGTGGGTTCATGTTGGGGTCGGGCATGCCCATCTTGGCCGCCACGGTGATTTCGCGGGCGAGCTTGGAGAATACCTTGGACCGCACCGCGTCCACCTTGCCCTTGCGGTGCATGATATTCTTGAACTGTGAATGTCCGGCCATCGGGGCCTCCGAATGTGCGGCCGAGAGCGGCTTGGATCACAAGCGCCCGTCAGGCCGAGGAAGTTGACGATGGCAGGCTTATAAGGCGGCGAAGGGCCGGAGGCCAAGCCCCCCGCTACACTCTTCCTTAAAACCCGAGCCAGCCCGGCACGTTGTGAATGGCTGCCAGAATGAGGTGATAGGAGGCCCCGAGCACTGTCACCGTATAGGCCAACCCCGCGAAGCCGATGAGATAGCCTAAGATCAGCAGGTAGCCGTCCTCCTCCATCACCGCGATGGAGGCGATGACGAGGGCGATGGAGGGCGGGAAGTTGGTGCCGGGAAAGGGAATGAGCACCGACACGGCGACCAGGAAGGCGAAGAGGCCGACCATCCGGTCGCCGATGGGGCCGAAAAGCTGGGTCATGCGCGGCTTGCACCAGCTCTCCAGCTTCTGGAGCTTCGGCTCGGCGATATCGATCAGCCGCTTGAACTTCGAGACCGAGACGGTCTGGCGCAGGATGAAACCGGGGAGCCAGGGGCGCTTGTGGCTCAGCATCATCTGGATGCCGAAAATGAGTACCGGCGTGCCTACGATGCCCGCGATGCCGGGTACATTGGGCACGCAATTGGGCAGGGAGAACAGGATCAACACGAAGCCGAAGGCGCGCTCGCCGAAAGCCTCGATGATCTCGCCAATGGAAATGGTCTCGCCCTTGGCCTCGTCGATGACGGCTCGCAGGACGGCGGAAGCACTTTGGTGCTCATGCGCCTGATGAAACTCGCTGTCTTCGCGATAGCGCCGCTTTCTGACGCTCACAGGCTCTGTCTTGACGTCCACCTTCGTCCTCCGTGGCGCAAAGATGGGAATGATTTTTGTCCAAGCCAAGGCTCGGAGGGACAGAATGCCTCTCTAGTCCCAGAAGCGGGGCCAGGTTTCCTCCAGGTTCGGCCCGAGCCGAACCGCCGCGACTCGCACCGCGAGGCCCGTCCGGTCATCCGTCTCGACCGCGATGCCGGAGAGCGTGCCTTCCCCAAGGCCGGGCTCCATGCGGGGACCTGGGGTCTTCTGGAGGAAGCGGCGGATCGATTCCTCCTTCTGCATGCCGAGCACCGTATCGTAATCGCCGCACATGCCCGCATCCGACATATAGGCGGTGCCGCCGGGAAGAACCCGGTGGTCGGCGGTGGGCACATGGGTGTGGGTGCCGACGACGAGGCTGGCGCGGCCGTCGAGATAATGGCCCATGGCCTCCTTCTCGCTCGTCGCCTCCGCATGCACGTCCACGATGATGGCGTCGGCCACCTGCCCAAGCGGGCAATCCTCAAGCGCATGATCGACGGCGGCGAAGGGATCGTCGAGAGGATCCATGTAGAGGCGCCCCATGACGTTGATAACGAGCACCCGGTGCCCGGAGCGGGTATCGATGAGGTTGGCGCCGCGCCCAGGCGTGCCGAGCGGATAGTTCACGGGACGCAGCAGCCGGGGCTGGCGCTCGATGAAGACCAGCGTCTCCCGCTGGTCCCAGGAATGGTTGCCGAGGGTGACGGCGTCCGCGCCCGCGTTCAGGATCTCGTCGCAGATGGCCTCGTTGATGCCGAAGCCGCCTGCCGAGTTCTCGCCGTTGATCACCACGCAGTCGAGGTTCCAGCGCTCGCGAAGCCCTGGCAGCCGTTCGATGACGGCGTTGCGGCCGGGCCGCCCGACGATGTCGCCGAGAAAGAGGAGACGCATGGTAGTCTTTCTATAGAGGCTTGGTCCGAATGAGCTCGGTTTCCGTGATGACGATATCGAGCAGGCGGTCATGATCTTCGATCGGAACCTGCTCGATCTCCTGAACCGCATAGCTGAGACCGATGGTCAAGACCGGATGTTGAGCTTCGAGGGCTGCGATGGCCCGGTCGAAGTGGCCCTTGCCGTATCCGATGCGCCCTCCCCTGCGATCAAAAGCGACAAGCGGCACGATGAGGCATTTCGGGAAAACCTCCGGCGCGTCCGGGCCGGGCTCACGCACGCCGAAGCCGCCCTTGATCAGCACGTCGCCGGGCTGCCAGAGGCGCCAACTGAGATGAGGGTGGATGATCTGGGAAAGGGCCACGTCCCGACCGCGCGCCAGGAGCGCCTCCATGAGGGGGCGCGGATCGACCTCGCTGCGGATGGGCCAATAGCCCCCGACGGGGGTGATTTCGGACAAGTCGGGCAGGTCTAGAGCTTGGGCGGTGATGGCCCGGGCCGACTCCTCGCGGAATGCCTTGTCGAGCCCGTCACGGCGGGCAAGCGCCTCGTTGCGAAGCTGTTCTTTCAAGGCGGGAGGGGTCAGAGAATGCATGAAGTGCGGAGCCACAAAAGCCGTCGGAGAAGCGATCCCGGGAACCTACAAAGTAGGTGGGCGCCATATGTTCCGGTCCAAGGGACCGGGCAGGGACAGCTCCCGTTGGGATCGATAAGGCCCCGGGGAATATGAACTCCTAACGCGCCCCGCAGCCCCGCATTCCCTATGTAGGGACTGGAGCCTCCGAGGGGAAGGGGAAAGTTGAAGCTGAGCCACGATCTTTGTCCCACATGCGACAGGTCCGCCACTACCCACAAAGAGTTAAGTATCGAGTTCCGTTATCTTACGGATGCCCTAATCCTGCGCCTTATGTGAAATTTCTACAGCGGAACACGCCAGCCGCTGAAGGGAGGAACCATGGCATCGAACGAACTCAAGTATTTTAAAACCTACGAGAGCCAGATCACGATCCAGACACCCAGCATCAATTCCATGATGCGCGAGGTGCTGCATCTTCTGGGCAACATCGATTTCGAACATGACATTCAATTGCAGAAACTTGAGAACAGCAGCACCGACCAGGAGCTGAAAAGCCATATCGTCAAGAAGATCAGGGCCGCCCACCGGGAACGGCGCGAGCCCTACCTGGAACTTCTCGCTACGCTCCGCCAGCGCCAGCAGCGTTTGTCGCTGACTCATTGATCTAAAAGGCAGGCATCCCGGGCGGCATGAGCCGCCCGGGATCGTTTTCTGAACTACGCATCTTCACCTCTCACGTCATCACCGGCCTTGTGCCAATGATCCCGATTTGTGGAGCGCAACGCTTTTCGGATCCGGATGGCCGGGACAAGCCCGGCCATGACGCGTGGGGAACCCTACCCCTGCCCCGCCGTATTCAGGCTCCTCGCCAGCTCCTCGATCCGCTCGGCAGCCTTGTAGAGACCCTCGGCAAACCGCGCCTCGATGGCCTGGCTGCGCTCATCCCCCGTAGAGGCGAAGGATTTCAGGCCCGCAAGTTCGGTCTCCAGCGCCGCGATGCGCCGCCGGGTCTCGTGCAGTTCGTCCGCTTGGGTGATGGCCGCCATGACGTGAAGGCGCATGTCGCCGATTTCGCCGAAGGCTTGGCGCATTTCCTCGATCTTCGCGTCATAGGATGCGGCAAGGCCTTCCAGATGCGGCTCCTCGCCCTCTGCACAGGCGATGCGGTAGGTTTTTCCGGCGATGGTGACCGTTACCTGGGGCATGCGTCAGGCGTCCTCACGCTCGAGACGTCCTGCCTGGGCGAGAACGCTCTGGACGGCGATGATCGCCAGCTGCACGCGCCGGCCCACATCGTCCGTCGCGACCTCGAAGCGCTGGAGGCGGGTGAGCGCTCCGTCGAGTTCCTCGGCGAGGCGGGCCCGGTCGTCCTGCATGAGCTGGAGCTCGGTTTCCAGGCCGCCTTTACGCCTTTCCGTTTCGAGACGACGGGAGACCGAGGCTTCGAGCAGGCCCAATGCCCCATCGAGCCGTTTGAACGCGTCGTCGAGAATGGACGTCATCACCCCTCCAGGAATCGCCGCTGAGACTAGCGCAAACTTCACAAAAGTGGACCCGGTTTTCCAAGCCGGCTGAAAAAGGCGGCGCTTGGAGCATAAGGGGATTACGCGGCGTGAGTCTTTGACTCAGCCACCCCCCGTGTTAAGGAGCCAACGCCTTTTCCAGACAGACCCGCCCCTTTGCGGGCTTCAAGATTTGTGGATCACGCCGTGCTGAACACCGTCCCCGCCGATCGCGTCACTCATTCCGATCTGGCGAACGCCGTGCGCGTCCTCGCCATGGATGCCGTCGAACAAGCCAAATCCGGCCATCCGGGCTTGCCCATGGGCGCGGCCGATATCGCCACGGTGCTGTTCACCAAGTTCCTGAAATATGACGCCACCGACCCGACCTGGCCGGATCGCGACCGTTTCATCCTCTCCGCCGGCCACGGCTCCATGCTGCTCTACGCGCTCCTCCACCTCACGGGCGTGAAGGGCATGACCATCGACGAGCTGAAGAACTTCCGTAAGCTCGACTCGAAGACCCCGGGCCATCCTGAGAACTTCATGACCCCCGGCGTCGAGACTACTACGGGTCCGCTGGGTCAGGGCATCGCCACGGCTGTGGGCTTCGCGCTCGCCGAGCGCATGCTCAACGCCGAATACGGCAGCGATCTCGTCGATCACTTCACCTATGTGCTGGCCTCGGACGGCGACCTGATGGAAGGCATCAGCCAGGAGGCGATCGCGCTTGCGGGCCACCTGAAGCTCAACCGCATGATCGTCCTGTGGGACGACAACGAAATCTCCATCGACGGCCCGCTCTCGATCTCCGACTCGGTCGATCAAGTGAAGCGCTTCCAGGCCTGCGGCTGGAATGCGGTGCGCATCGACGGCCACGACGAGAAGGCGATCCAGCGCGCCATTTCCCGCGCTCAGAAGTCGGACAAGCCGACGCTGATCGCGTGCAAGACCACCATCGGCTACGGCGCTCCCAAGAAGGCCGGCACCTCCAAGGCCCACGGCGAGCCGCTGGGCGCCGAGGAACTGGCCGGCGCTAAGACCTCTTACGGCTGGAGCCATGAGCCCTTCGTGATCCCGGAAGGCATCCAGGCCGCCTGGGCGAAAGCCGGCAAGAAGAGCCGTCGTGTGCGCAAGGCCTGGGAAGATCGCCTGAAGGCCTTATCCCCCGACAAGCGCGCCGAGTTCGAGCGCCGCGTGAAGGGTGTGCGTCCGCAAGGCCTCGCCGACGCCGTCGCCAAGCTGAAGGACAAGCTCGTCGCCGAGCCGCAGAACGTCGCCACCCGCAAGGCCAGCGAGATCGCGCTCGAAGTCCTCACCGAGGCCGTGCCGGAGCTGGTTCTGGGCTCGGCGGACCTGACGCCCTCCAACAACACCAAGACCAAGAACCTCACCGCCATCTCGCCGGGCAACTACGCGGGCCGTTATATCCATTACGGCATCCGTGAGCACGGGATGGCTGCGGCCATGAACGGCATCGCGCTCCATGGCGGCTATGTGCCCGCCGGCGCGACCTTCCTGGTCTTCACCGATTATGCGCGCCCCGCCATGCGCATCGCCTCGCTCGCCGGCATCCCGGCGATCTACGTCATGACCCACGATTCCATCGGTCTGGGTGAGGACGGCCCGACCCACCAGCCGGTGGAACACCTGGCAGCGCTCCGCTCCATGCCGAAGATGCGCGTGTTCCGCCCGGCGGACGCCATCGAGACGGCGGAGGCCTGGCAGATGGCGCTCGAGCGCACGGACGGTCCGACGACCCTGGCCCTGACTCGCCAGAACCTCCCGCAGGTTCGCAAAGACGGCGGCGCGAAGAACCTCTCCGCGACCGGCGCTTACGAGCTGTCACCGGCGAACGGCAAAGCCCGCGCCTCGATCTTTGCCTCGGGTTCCGAGGTCGAGATCGCGCTGGCCGCCCAGAAGCTGCTGGCCGATAAGGGCTTCGAAGCCCGCGTGGTTTCGGTTCCGTCCCTCGACCTGTTCTTAGGCCAGCCCGAGAAGGTGCGCCACGAGATCATCGGCGATGCGCCGATCAAGGTCGCGGTGGAAGCCGCCGTGCGCTTCGGGTGGGATTCGGTTATCGGCCCGGATGGAATTTTCGTCGGAATGCATGGGTTTGGCGCGAGCGCGCCCTACAAGGACCTCTACAAGCATTTCGGCATCACGCCCGAGGCAGTGGCGGAAAAGGTCCTCCGGACGCATAATCTGTAAGACGGTTACGAACACAAGCCTCATCACAAGGGAGCTATGACTATGACGGTGAAGGTCGCGATCAACGGATTCGGTCGCATCGGACGCAATATCCTCCGTGGCATCGTGGAAAGCGGCCGCACGGATATCGAGGTGGTTGCCATCAACGATCTCGGTCCGGTCGAGACGAACGCTCACCTGCTCCGCTTCGACTCCGTCCATGGCCGCTTCCCGGCGGACGTGCAGGTCGAAGGCGAGTTCCTCGTCATCAACGGCAAGAAGATCCGCGTCACGGCGATCAAGGATCCCGCGACGCTGCCGCACCGCGAGCTCGGCGTGGACATCGCGCTTGAGTGCACCGGCATCTTCACATCCAAGGAAAAGGCCTCCGCGCACCTGACCGCCGGCGCCAAGCGCGTCATCGTCTCGGCTCCCGCCGACGGCGCTGATCTGACGGTCGTGTACGGCGTGAACCATGACAAGCTCACCAAGGACCACCTGGTGATTTCGAACGCCTCCTGCACCACGAACTGCCTCGCCCCTGTGGCGAAGGTGCTTCATGACACGGTGGGCATCGAGAAGGGCTTCATGACGACGATCCACTCGTACACCAACGATCAGCCGACGCTCGATCAGATGCACAAGGATCTGTACCGCGCCCGTGCTGCGGCCCTGAACATGATCCCGACATCGACCGGCGCCGCCAAGGCCGTCGGCCTCGTGCTGCCGGAACTGAACGGCAAGCTCGACGGCTCGTCGATCCGCGTGCCGACCCCAAATGTCTCCGTGGTCGATTTCAAGTTCGTGGCCAAGAAGAACACCTCGGTGCAGGAGATCAACGACGCCATCAAGGCTGCGGCCAACGGCCCGCTCAAGGGCGTTCTCGGCTACACCGACCAGCCGAACGTCTCCACGGACTTCAACCACGATCCGCATTCCTCGGTCTTCCACCTGGACCAGACCAAGGTGATGGAAGGCAACTTCGTGCGCGTGCTGTCCTGGTACGACAACGAGTGGGGCTTCTCGAACCGCATGGCGGACACCGCCGTCGCCATGGCGAAGCTCATCTAAGGGAGGCTGCTTCAATGACCGCCTTCCGCACGCTCGACCAGGCCGACGTCAAGGGAAAACGCGTTCTTCTCCGGGTGGACCTCAACGTCCCCATGGAGAACGGCAGGGTGACGGACGCGACGCGCATCGAGCGCGTCCTTCCCACCATCCGCGAGATCGCGGACAAGGGTGGAAAGGTTATCCTTCTCGCCCATTTCGGACGCCCGAAAGGACGCGATCCGAAGGAATCCCTGAAGCCGGTCGCGGAAGCGGTCTCGAAGCATCTCGGAAAAAACGTGGCCTTCGCCGATGACTGCATCGGCGAGGCTGCCGCCAATGCCGTCGCCGCTCTCAAAGGCGGCGACGTGCTCCTCCTCGAAAACACCCGCTTCCATGCGGGCGAGGAAAAGAACGATCCGGCCTTCGTGAAAGAACTCGCGAAGCTCGGCGATCTCTATGTGAACGACGCGTTCTCTGCCGCGCACCGCGCGCATGCCTCGACCGAGGGCCTTGCCCGCGTGCTGCCCGGTTATGCCGGCCGCACCATGCAGGCGGAACTCGATGCGCTCACCAAGGGCCTGGAAGCTCCCAGGCGCCCGGTCGTCGCCATCGTCGGCGGCGCGAAGGTTTCCTCGAAGATCGACCTGCTCGAAAACCTCGTGACCAAGGTCGATGCGCTCGTCATCGGCGGCGGCATGGCCAACACCTTCGTGCACGCCACGGGCCTCGGCGTCGGCAAGTCGCTCGCTGAGAAGGATCTCGCGGCGACAGCCATGCGCATCATCGAGAAGGCGCGCGAATCCAACTGCGCCATCATCCTGCCCGTCGACGGCGTGTGCGCCTACGAGTTCAAGGCCGGCGCGCACAACCACACCTACGGCATCGACGCGATCCCCGAGGACCAGATGATCCTCGACGTGGGTTCGCAATCGGTCGAGCGCATCAACTCCGCGATCAACGACGCGGCGACGGTTGTGTGGAACGGCCCGCTCGGCGCCTTCGAGATCGCGCCCTTCGATCAGGGCACGGTTGCGGCCGCGCGCCATGCAGCGCAGCGCACCAAGGAAGGCAAGCTCGTCTCGGTGGCAGGCGGCGGCGACACGGTCGCTGCGCTCAACCATGCTGGCGTTGCTGAGAACTTTACCTATGTATCCACAGCAGGCGGTGCTTTCCTCGAATGGCTCGAGGGCAAGCCGCTGCCCGGCGTGGAAGCTCTGAGAGCCTGACGTCTTCAGCGCGGAGTGGGAACGCCCACTCCGCTCAAACGAACGGCGCGAGGATCGCTTAAGCTGCGGTTCAGCTTCCAAGCCTTTTATACGTTTCAAGATCAACACGGAGGACGAGATGGCCCGCATCACCATGAGGCAGCTTCTGGATCACGCAGCCGAGCAAGGCTATGGCGTGCCTGCCTTCAACATCAACAACATGGAACAGGCGCTCGCGATCATGGCGGCAGCCAATGAGGTTGATGCGCCGGTGATCATCCAGGCGAGCCGCGGCGCGCGCTCCTATGCCAACGACGTCATGCTCAAGCACATGATGGACGCGGTCACCGAGATCTACCCGCACATTCCCGTCTGCGTGCACCTCGATCACGGCAACGAGCCCTCCACCTGCATGACCGCCATCCAGGCCGGCTTCACCTCGGTGATGATGGACGGTTCGCTGAAGGCCGACGGCAAGACCCCGGGTGACTGGGACTACAATGTCGGCGTCACCAAGAAGGTGGTCGAGATGGCCCATCTCGGCGGCATCTCGGTGGAAGGTGAGCTCGGCGTTCTGGGCTCTCTTGAAACCGGTGAGGGCGAGGCCGAGGACGGCCACGGCGCCGAGGGCAAGCTCTCGCACGATCAGCTGCTGACGAACCCCGACGAGGCCGTGAAGTTCGTGGCCGAGACGAAGGTCGACGCGCTCGCCATCGCCATGGGCACCTCGCACGGAGCCTACAAGTTCACCCGCAAGCCCGACGGCGCGATCCTCGCGATGAACATCATCGAGGAGATCCACCAGAAGCTTCCGAACACGCACCTCGTGATGCACGGCTCGTCTTCCGTGCCGCAGGACCTGCAGGACATCATCAACCAGTACGGCGGCCAGATGAAGCCGACCTGGGGCGTGCCGGTGGAAGAGATTCAGCGTGGCATCAAGCACGGCGTGCGCAAGATCAACATCGACACCGACAACCGCATGGCGATGACCGGCCAGATCCGTAAGGTCCTGACCGAGAACCCCGGCGAGTTCGACCCGCGCAAGTATCTGAAGCCCGCCATGGAAGCGATGACGCAACTCTGCAAGCAGCGCCTGCAGGAGTTCAACACCGCCGGCCAGGCCTCGAAGATCAAGCGCGTGTTCACCCTCGCCGAAATGGCCAAGCGCTACGCTTCGGGCGAGCTCGACCCGACCTTCAGCGCCAAGCGCCAGGCCGCCGAATAACCAACCGGGCTTTCGCCTCAATCATCATCGACAAGCGGGGCCTCGCAAGATGGCCCCGTTTTCGTTATGGGAATGCCAGTCTTCTCTCTTTCGTGAACCGTGAACCATGGCCGAGTCCGCCGCCCGCCTCTATCTCATCACCCCTCTCCTGCAGGACGATTCGTTCGCTCCCAAGCTGGCGGAAGCCTGCAAGGGCGGCGCGGTCGCGGCCGTTCTGGTGCGGCTGGACGCCGGAGACGAGCGCAGCCTGATCAATCTGGTAAAGGCGCTTGGCCCCTCGGTGCAGGAGCATGGCACCGCCCTGATCGTGACCACCGAAACCAAGGCGGACCTCGCGAACGTTGCCGCCCGTGGCGGCGCTGACGGCATCCACGTAAGCGCCATCGACCCGCGCGAGGTTCGTGAGCTTCGCGAGCGCCTTAAAGGGGAGCGCGCCATCGGCGTCGGCCATATCCGCACCAAGGACGAGGCCATGAGCTTCGGTGAGGCCGGGGTCGATTACCTGCTCTTCGGCGAGCCTCGCGCGGACGGCTCCCTCCCCTCCCTGGAAAGCGTGGTGGAGCGCGCCGCATGGTGGGCCGAGATCTTCGAGACGCCCTGCGTGGCTTATGCGCCGACCCTGGAGGCCGTGGAGTCCCTGGCGGCGACGGGAGCCGAATTCGTCGCCCTGGGTGATGCTGTATGGTCGCATGCGCAAGGCCCGGCGGTCGCCGTGAAGGCTGCGTCGGACACTCTCGAGCGGCAGGAGGCTTCGCGCTGATGCGCTTCTCTTCGGCTCTCGGCGGCCTGTTGCTGGCCGCCTCCATCACCTGCGCGCAGGCGGCAGAGCCCGATCTCGCCTATGGCGCCTATCAGCGCGGCCTCTATCAGACGGCCTTCCGCGAGGCGAACCTGCGCCTGGAAAAGAACAAGACCGACGCCGCCGCCATGACCCTGCTGGGCGAACTCTACAACCAGGGCCTCGGCGTCGCGGTGGACCCCAAGAAGGCCTCCGATTGGTATCGGCTGGCCGCTCAACGCGGCGACCCTCATGCGCTCGCGGCGCTGGGCCTGATGGCCATGGACGGGCGCGGAATCCAGAAGAACCCGGTCCAGGGCAAGGCTTGGCTTGAACAGGCCGCCGCCAAGGGCAACGCCGTCGCCGCCCATAACCTTGCCCTGCTGCTGCTCACGAGCGGCTCCGACATGGACCTGGAACAGGCGGTCGCGCTTCTCCGTCAGGCCGCTGATGCGGAAATCCCGGATGCGCAGCATGCGCTCGGCGTGCTCTATCTCCAGGGTCGCGGCGTCGCCAAGGACGCCTCGGAGGCCGCCCGCCTGTTCGAGCGCGCCGCCAGGAACGGCAGCTCCGTGGGCGAGGTGGAATACGCCATCCTGCTCTTCAACGGCGAGGGGGTGACGGCGAGCGAATCCCAGGCCGCCCGTTATTTCCGCCGGGCCGCCGCCAAAGGCAGTGCCATCGCCCAGAACCGCCTCGCCCGCCTGCTCGTGGCGGGCCGGGGTGTGCCCGCCAACAGGATCGACGCCGCCGCCTGGCACATCCTCGCCGCCGCTCAAGGCCTCGCCGATCCATGGCTCGACAATGCCCTGAAAGACCTCAGCCCCGACGACCGTAAGCGCGCCGAACGCCTCGCGGCCGAACGGCTGGGGATCCGGTGACCCATCGAATTCCCGAAAACGCGGGATCAATTAAGCATCGGCCCTGTTGATCCCACGCTTGACGCCAACCCTCCCGTGGTCCATCGACCACATCATCTTTTCGCTCTTTGCCAGGACTTAAGCCCATGATCCGCTCGCCCCTCATGACCGTCATGACCGATGCCGTGATGAAGGCTTCACGCTCCTTGAAGCGCGACTTCGGCGAGGTGGAGAACCTGCAGGTCTCGCGCAAGGGCCCCGGCGATTTCGTGTCGGCCGCCGATCGCAAGGCTGAGAAGATCCTGCGCGAGGCGCTGGAGAAGGCTCGCCCCGGCTACGGCCTCGTCATGGAGGAGCAGGGCGTCGTCGAAGGCACCGATACCAGCCACCGCTGGCACATCGACCCGCTCGACGGCACCACGAACTTCCTCCACGGCCTGCCGCAATTCGCCATCTCCGTGGGCCTGGAGCGCGACGGCCAGATCGTGGCCGGCGTGATCTATGATCCCGCCAAGGACGAGCTGTTCATCGCCGAAAAGGGCAAGGGTGCCTTTCTCAACAACCGCCGCATCCGCGTGGCCGGCCGCGACGAGGTGGCCGATGCGGTGTTCGCCTGCGGCCTGCCCCATATCGGCAAGGGCGACCACGGCCTCTTCATGCGCGAATGCGTGTCCGTGATGGCCAATGTGGGCGGCATGCGCCGCTGGGGCGCAGCGTCTCTCGACCTCGCCTACGTGGCCTGCGGCCGCTTCGATGCCTATTGGGAGCGCGGCCTGAAGACCTGGGACATGGCGGCGGGCATCCTGATGGTGCGCGAGGCCGGTGGCTTCGTCTCCGATGCCGACGGCACCCCTAACCCCATGGCGACGGGCTCGATCGCCTGCGGCAACGAATTCATGCAGCGCGAGCTGCTCAAGCTGCTGAAAAAAGCCAAGGCCTGATATAAAGCCCCATATTCCTGTTCGTGCAGCATCAAGTGTCGATGGTCGTGCTTGATCCATCGGTCCGGGACGGCTCTAATGCGACCGTCCCGAAGCACGAAGACGCAGGATAACGATGGCGGACCAACCCCTTACCCCACCGCGGATCTACCTGATCCGCATGGCGGTCTTTCTGGTTCTGGCGGGGTTAATCGCCTTCATTCTCTATGGTCAGATCTGGGAGGCCTTCCAGGCCAATCCCGGCCTGAACGCCTTGATCCTGAGCGTGATGTTCATCGGAATCGGGCTTGCCATTCGGCAGGTCTGGCGCCTTTTCCCCGAGGTGCGTTGGGTCAATACCCTGCGCCAGACCGAGGAAGGGCTGGTCGCCCCCACGCTTCCCGTGCTGCTCGCCCCCATGGCGGCCTTCATCGGCAACCGGTCGCACCAGTCTCTTTCCGTCGCCGCCACCCGCTCGCTGCTCGATTCGGTGGGCGCGCGCCTCGACGAAGGCCGCGAGATCCTGCGCTACATGGCGGGCCTGCTGGTCTTCCTCGGCCTGCTCGGCACCTTCTGGGGCCTCATCGACACCGTGGGCTCGGTGGGCCGCATCATTTCCTCCTTGAGGACCGGGCAGGATTCAGCCGTTCTCTTCGACGAGCTGAAGAACTCGCTCGCCGGCCCTCTGCAAGGCATGGGCCTGTCCTTCTCCGCCTCGCTCTTCGGCCTCGCCGGCTCCCTGGTGCTCGGCTTCCTCGATCTCCAGGCAGGCCAGGCGCAGAACCGCTTCTACACGGAGCTCGAGGATTGGCTCGCCACCTCGACCATGGACACGCCGGCCGACACCTCCCTGCGCTCCACCACTCCGCACGACCTGACGGTGGCCCTCAACCGGCTCACAGCTGCCGTGAACGACGGCGCCGGCGGGCGCGCTGCGACGCAGGCCATGGCCAACCTCGCCGAGGGTGTGCAGGGCCTCGTCCAGCACATGCGGGCCGAGCAGCAGATGATCCGAGACTGGGTCGAGGCTCAGGCCGCCCGCGAGAAGGAGCTGAAGCAGGTGCTCGACCGCATCTCCCGTGAAAGGCTGCCCTGATGCCGGTTTCCAGCTCAGGCGGACGCAGGCGCGGGCGCAGCAGCCAGATCAATTACTGGCCGGGCTTCGTGGACGCCCTGTCCACGCTGCTGCTCGCCATCATCTTCCTGATCTCGGTGTTCACGGTGGGCCAGTTCTTCCTGTCCCGAGAGCTGTCTGGCCGCGACACGGTGCTGGACCGGCTCAACCGCCAGATCTCCGAGCTGACCGATCTTCTCTCCCTGGAGCGCTCGGGCCGCCGCACATTGGAAGAAAACCTTGCTTCCCTCACGACCACGCTTCGCGCCAACGAGGCCGAGCGGGCGCGCCTGCAGGGCCTTCTGGAATCGGGCGGTGCGGTGCAGGCCCAGGCGAGCGAACTCACCACCGCCCTCGAATCCGAGAAGCAGGCGACGGGCCGGGCGCTGAGTCAGGTGGAAATCCTCAACCAGCAGATCGCCGCCATGCGCCGCCAGCTCGCAGCGCTGGAAGAGGCACTCTCGGCTTCCGAAAACCGCGACAAGGAAAGTCAGGCCCGCATCGCCGATCTCGGCAGCCGCCTCAATGTGGCGCTGGCCCAGCGCGTGCAGGAGCTGGCGCGATATCGCTCCGATTTCTTCGGCCGCCTGCGGCAGATCCTCGGCAACCGTCCCGATATGCGCATCGTGGGCGACCGTTTCGTGTTCCAGTCGGAAGTGCTCTTCCCCGCAGGCCAGGCCTTCCTGCGCCCGGAAGCCTCGGGCGAAATCGACCGCATCGCCGGCGCTCTCGTGGAGCTCGAAAAACAGGTTCCCCCCGATATTCCGTGGGTGATACGCGTGGACGGTCACACCGATCAGCGCCCCATCAACACCCCGCAATTCCCCTCGAACTGGGCACTTTCCTCGGCGCGCGCCATCGCGGTGGTTCAGGCGCTCATCGCAAGGGGTGTGCAGCCCCAGCATCTTGTCGCTGCAGGTTTCGGCGAGTTCCAGCCTCTCGACAACGGTACATCAGAAGAATCCTACGCCCGCAACCGGCGCATCGAGCTGAAACTGACGGAGCGGTAAACTCCGCCGCTCAAATATCCTTGCCGAGCGCCCGGGCCACATCCTTCACCTGGACGCCGACGCGCCTGACGGTGGCGAGTAGCTCCTTGCGCGGCACGTTCCAGCGATCGGACCAGTAGCGGAGGTCCCAATCCTCATAGGCGTTGATATGAGGCGAATCCTGAGGATGCCGTCGCGAGCAAGCCGCCATGCCCAACCTCCCTGCTGGATGAGCCCGGTCTGACGCCGGGTTTACCTACCGTTAAGAAAATTGGGGAGAATCGGTTCGCGGAAAAGTGCCTATTCCGCAGCGATCGTGTGCTCTTCCGAAGCAGTGAACTGGAGCCGCGCGAGCCTTGCATAGAGGCCACCCTCGGCGAGCAGGGTCTCGTGAGTGCCCTCCTCCACGATGAGGCCCTTGTCCATCACCAGGATGCGGTCGGCGGAGCGCACTGTAGCCAGCCGGTGGGCGATGACGAGCGTGGTGCGCCCTTCCATGAGGCGGTCGAGGGCTTCCTGCACCTTGCGTTCGCTCTCCGCATCGAGCGCGGAGGTCGCCTCGTCGAGGAGCAGGATCGGCGCGTCCTTCAGGATCGCGCGGGCAATGGCGAGGCGTTGCCGCTGGCCGCCCGAGAGCGTGACCCCACGCTCACCGATGGAGGTTCCATAGCCCTGCGGCATGGCCTGGATGAACCCGTCGGCCGAGGCCAGTTCGGCCGCACGGCGTACCTCGTCCTCGCTAGCCTCCGGCCGGCCATAGCGGATGTTGTCGAGAACGCTCGCGGCGAAGATCGTGGGCTCCTGCGGCACCAGGGCCATACGGGCGCGAAGCGCGAAGGGATCGGCCTCGGTGACAGGCACTCCATCGACTCGAATCGTGCCGCTTTGCGGATCGTAGAAGCGCAGCAACAGCTGGAGGATTGTGCTCTTGCCCGCCCCCGACGGCCCGACGATGGCGACCCGCTCGCCCGAGGCTACGGAGAAACTCAAGCCATGGACGGCGCGCTGCTCGGCGCGGGTGGGGTAGGCGAAATGTACATCCTGAAAAGCCACTGTGCCGGGCGATGGCTCCGGCAGGGGCTTGGGATTCTTGGGTGCCTCGATGGCAGGCTTGGCCTCCAGAATCTCGCCCAAACGCTCGGCCGCGCCGGCGGCCTGCGCCAATTCGCCGTAGACCTCCGAAAGCTGGCCCAGCGAGCTTGCGGCAAAGACCGCGTAGAGCACGAATTGCGAGAGCCGCCCACCGGTCATGGCGCCTGCGAGCACATCCTGTGCGCCGTACCAGAGAACGCCGACCACGCTGGCCGAGACCATGAAGATGCCCGCGCCCGTGAGGAAAGCCCGCATGGTGGTGGAGAGCCGGGCCGCGTCGAAGGCCTCCTCGGCGGCGAGGGAGAAGCGGGAGGCCGTAAGCCTTTCCATGCCGAAAGCCTGCATGGTCCTGACCGCGCCGATGGCCTCCGCCGCATAGGCCGAGGCGTCGGCGAGCCTATCCTGCGCTGCCCGCGAGCGCTTCCGTACGGCCCTCCCCGACAGGACGAGGGGCAGCACGATGAGCGGAATGGCGAGAAGCACCAAGGCCGAGAGCTTGGGGCTCGTGATGATCATGAGCGTCACGGCGCCCATAAACAGGAAGATATTGCGCAGCGCGATCGAGATGCTAACCCCGAAGGCCGCCTTGACTTGGGTAGTGTCGGCGGTGAGCCGGGACACGATCTCCCCGCTCCGGGTCTGGTCGAAGAAGGCTGGGTCGAGGGAGGTCAGGTGCCGGAACACGGCGGCGCGCAGATCCGCCACCACCCGCTCGCCCAAGGTGATGACGAGGTAGTAGCGCAGCGCGCTGGAGACCGCGAGCACGGCCACAACCACGAGCAGCAGGATGAAATAGGCATTGATGTAGGCCCGCCCGGAATCCGAAAACCCGAAATCCACCACCCGGCGCACGGCGATTGGCACCACAAGCGTGGCCGCGGAGGCCATGGTCAGCGCCGCCAGCGCGCCCGCGATCCGGCCCTTATAGGCGAGGCCGTAGGGAACGAGCGGCCTCAGGGCGCCGAGCGCGGCTTTGGGGCGGGATTGGGCAGACGGCAGATCGGCCATGGCATCCTTCGTTTCGGGCATTCTAGAACTGAGCTTTTTCTAATGGCATGGAAATCAGCTCATTTCCTTGAGATGCCGCAATTTTTGACGGCAACCCGGATCGACTTCGCCAAAAATGCTCCAGGGCCGTTTAACACCTTTGCCCCGGCTTGTTTCAAGACCGCAAGTGAGGTATAGGCGCGCATTCATCAATTCAGGCTCGATCTTATGCTGCGGGCTGACCAGATGTGGCTGGCCGCAAGAAGGACTATGGCAATGGCGCGCAAAGAAACCGATCATCCCGACTACCACTTCATCAAGGTGGTCATGACCAACGGCACCGAGTACACCACTCGCTCGACCTACGGCAAAGAGGGCGACACCCTCAACCTCGACATCGACCCCAACACCCACCCGGCCTGGACCGGCGGTACGCAGCAGCTGCTCGACCGCGGTGGCCGCGTGTCGCGCTTCACGTCGCGCTTCGGTAACCTGGGCGCCAAGAAGTAATCCGGCTTTCGCTGGACGCTTCATCAGGAATGCAAAAGCCCCGCTTTGGCGGGGCTTTTTCTGTTTTGGGCTTAACACACTTCGCCTTCATCCTGAGGAGCAGCAAAGCTGCGTCTCGAAGGAGGTTCCAGCGAACACTGGAGACGCCCTCGTCCTTCGAGACACCGCCTCCGGCGGCCCTCAGGATGAGGGCTATGTTTTGGTAAAAGCTATTTATTCCGCTGGCGCGAAAGCGCGCTGGAGCATGCCGAGCTGGAGCGCGACCGGGTTCAGGCCTTGCGGCCGAGGGGCGGATTCCGTTTCTGTGAGCAGGCGCTCGAGATGCAGGATGCGGGCGTGGAGGCGCGTGGCGAGGCCGATCAACTCGCGCAGGCGGGCGGGAAGCGCCTCGTATTCGCGGATGGTTGTCGTGGTCTCGTGGGAGTTGAGGCGCACGCGGGCCTTTTCAGCTTGGGCCTGATCGGGCGTGATCTCCCCTTCCGCCAGCGCCCGCTGGAGCAGGAGCCAGGAGGCGATCTGCATGAGGCGGGTGGTCAGGCGCATGCTCTCGCTGGCATAGGCGACGCTCTCCTCCCGGGGCAAGCGGCGGGATTCCTCCCGGCCGGCGCCGTCGAGATAGGCCGCCGTCTCCTCGATCAGCTCCATGCCCTCCTGGAACAGGGCCTTGAAGGCCTCGGATCCCACGAAGTTCTGGCCGAAACGGACAGGATCGACGTCAAGTTTGACCACGTCGGGCTCGTTCAAGAGGCCGTCTCCCAAGGAATTGGTCCGGCCGCATGCACCGGAGAAGCTCGATATGGGAGGAGTATAGAACGTGCCTGAGGGAGATGCCTCGGTAACCTCTTCTTAAGGTTAAGCCGGCTCAGAGCAGGGAATCGATCCCAAACAGCGCACAAAAAGCGAGCCGCGAGAAGCGGCTCGAGTCTAACAGGGATGCATCGATCAAGAGTGGGAGGAAGACCACTCTCAAATCCGGTGGGAGAAAACCGGACGCCTCCATGAAGCTCCCGAATTCCTTAAAGAGCCGTTAACCCTGACCGAGCTTGAAGAAGGCGCTCGCGGCCTCGCGGGAGTTCTCCTTGGAGGCTTTCGCCTCCTTCAGGCGGGCAATTTCCCGCTCCAGCATAGCTACGCGCTCATCGAGCTCGTCGACGGAAAGCATCGACAGGTCCTGGCCGATCTGGTGCCCGCTGACCACTGGGCGGGGTTCGTCGGCGAAGGGATCGAGGGCCATGGCATTCTCCTCCTCGAGTGATTTGTTTTCGAAACTTAATCCGGCATGCACGCCTTGCCAACTTTGCCCTATATGGGCGGAGCTTGACCAAAGGAGGGAAAAATGACGCCGATTCCAAGCACGATGCGCGCGGTGATCGCGGAAGGCAGCGGCGGCCCGGAAGTCCTGAAGCTGGTCGAGCGGCCTGTGCCGCAGCCCGGCGAGGGCGAGATTCTGGTCAGAATCGAGGCCGCAGGCATCAACCGTCCCGACGTACTCCAGAGGCAAGGCGGCTATGCGCCGCCTCCCGGCGCGTCGGATATTCTCGGCCTGGAACTCGCAGGTGAGGTGGTGGCGCGGGGCCCGAACGCGACGCGGTTTACCGAGCGCGACAGGGTCATGGCCCTTGTGGCGGGCGGCGCCTATGCGCAATACGCCGTGGTTCACGAGACGAACGCCCTCCCCGTCCCCGATGGCCTCTCCTGGGAGGAGGCGGGCGCAGTGCCCGAGACGTATTTCACCGTCTGGACCAATGTGTTCGAGCGTGGCGACCTGAAGCCCGGCGAGACGCTTCTGGTCCATGGCGGCACCTCCGGCATCGGCACTACGGCGATCCAGCTCGCCAAGGCTTTCGGGGCCAGGGTCATCGCAACGGCAGGCTCGGCCGACAAATGCGACGCCTGCACCCGGCTCGGCGCGGACGTGGCGGTGAATTATCGCGAGCAGGATTTCGTCGCAGCCGTGAAGGAGGCCACGGGCAGCCGGGGCGCGGACGTGATCCTCGATATGGTGGGTGGCGACTACATCCCCCGCAACCATGAGGCCGCCGCCCAGGACGGCCGGATCGTGCAGATCGCCTTCCTCAAGGGCAGCAAGGTCGAGCTTGATTTCCGCCGCCTCATGCTCAAGCGCCTGACACATACGGGCTCGACGCTGCGCTCCCGCACGGTGGCGGAAAAGGCCACCATCGCCCAGGCGTTAGAGGCCAAGGTTCTGCCGCTGCTGGCGAAAGGCCTCGTCAAACCCGTGATGGATTCCACCTTTGCCTTCGAGGACGTGGCCAAGGCCCATGCCCGCATGGATGGTGGCGAGCATATCGGAAAGATCGTTCTTAAACTCTAGCGCATCGGAGGGCCCCGAGGTCGGGAACAACTTTCGGGGCCGATGCGTAAAAGTTTGCAACATCGCCCCTCGCTCCCTATAATCATCTCGTTTCCCTCACAATGTGAGACGAGATGCTCCGGGCCCACCGGTTCGGAGCGCGAGAGAGTTTTGCCGTGCGGCGCCAGAGGTTTGGCGCCCGGCTTGAAGGAGGTTCGCCCCATGTCCCAGGGACCGCTGATGCCGAAGGCGACGGCCGTTTGGCTCGTCGAGAATACATCGCTGTCGTTCGATCAGATCGCCGATTTCTGCAAGCTCCACCCGCTCGAGGTGAAGGGCATCGCGGACGGTGAAGTCGCGGCCGGCATCAAGGGCATGGACCCGATCACCAGCGGCCAGCTGACCCGCGAGGAGATCGAGAAGGCGCAAGAAGACACGAAGCATCGCCTGCGCCTTGCCGAGTCCCGCGTGAAGCTGCCCGAGCAGAAGCGCGTCAAGAAGGGCCCGCGTTATACCCCAGTGTCGCGCCGCCACGACCGCCCGAATGCGATCCTCTGGCTCGTGCGCAACCATCCGGAGCTAAAGGACGCGCAGATCATGCGCCTCGTGGGCACCACCAAGACCACGATTCAGCAGGTCCGCGAGCGCACCCACTGGAATTCCGCGAGCCTCTCCCCGATGGATCCTGTCACGCTCGGCCTGTGCTCGCAGATCGACCTGGACTTCGAGGTGCAGCGCGCTGCCAAGGACCGTCCGCATGTGGAGCCGCACGAGCAGGGCGGCACCCTGATCCCCGCCGAGATCACCACGGCTCCCGAGCCGGAGCGCGCCGAGCCCTTCGCGGATATGAGCCGCCCGAAGCCGCAGGAAGAAAAAATCGACGTCAACTCCGTCTTCGCCAAGCTCAAGCAGCTGAAGCGCGACGACGAAGACGAGGAATAAGGTTCAAGACGAAAAGGCCCGGATCGCTCCGGGCCTTTTCATTTGTGCTTCCTTCAAGGGTGTCGGGCGCTCCCTCACCCGGCCAATCCTCTGCCCTTCAGCGCATCGCCGATTTCTTCGAGGATCGTGGGGTCGTCGATGGTGGCGGGCATGCTCCAGGCGTCGCCGTCTGCGATTTTCTTCATGGTGCCGCGCAGGATTTTTCCGGAGCGTGTTTTCGGCAGGCGCGGCACGGTGATGGCGAGCTTGAAGGCGGCGACGGGGCCGATCTTGTCGCGCACCAATCCGATCAGATCCTTCTCGATCTCCTCAGGCGTTTCCTCGACGCCGGATTTCAGCACCACAAACCCGCAGGGCACCTCGCCTTTGAGCGCATCCTTCACGCCGATCACCGCGCATTCGGCGACCGCCGGATGGGAGGCGAGGACCTCTTCCATGCCGCCTGTCGACAAACGATGGCCGGCGACGTTGATGATGTCGTCCGTGCGGCCCATCACCCACACATAGCCGTCCTCGTCGATGTAGCCGGCATCCGACGTGTTGTAGTAGCCGGGATAGGTGGTGAGGTACGATTCCTTGAAGCGCTCATCCGCGTGCCAGAGCGTCGGCAATGCGCCAGGCGGCAGCGGCATCTTGATCACGATGGTGCCCATGGTGCCCGCAGGCACAGGCTTTCCGCCTTCATCCAGCACATCGAGCTCGTAGCCCGGCATCGCGACGGTGGGCGAGCCGTGCTTGACGGGCAGCGCGCCGAGGCCCAGCGGATTGCCCGCGACAGGCCAGCCGGTTTCCGTCTGCCACCAATGGTCGATGACGGGCACGTGCAGGATGTTCTCGGCCCATTGAATCGTGTCGGGGTCGGCGCGCTCACCTGCGAGAAACAGCGCGCGGAACGCGGAGATGTCGTAGCCTTTCAGCAACTTCGCCTGTGGATCTTCCTTTTTGATTGCGCGAAACGCGGTGGGTGCGGTGAACAGCGTCACGACGCCGTGCTCGGCGATGACGCGCCAATAGGCGCCCGCATCCGGCGTGCCCACCGGCTTCCCTTCGTACAGGATCGCGGTGCAGCCATGCAGCAGCGGGCCATAGACGATGTAGGAATGGCCGACGACCCAGCCCACATCGGACGCGGCCCAGAACACTTCGCCGGGCTCCACGCCGAAGAAATGATCCATCGACCATTTGAGTGCGACCATGTAGCCGCCGTTGTCGCGCACGACGCCTTTCGGCTTGCCCGTGGTGCCGGAGGTGTAGAGCACATAGAGCGGATCGGTCGCCGCCACCGGCACGCATTCGGCTTGGCGATTTTCAGCTTTCGCGTTGGCGATTTCCTGCGACCAGTCGCGGTCGCGGCCTTCGATCAGCGCACATGACAATTGCGGGCGCTGATGAACGAGACAGAAGTCAGGCTTGAAGGCGGCGAGTTCGATCGCCCCGTCCAGCAGCGGCTTGTAGGGTACGACCTTCGCACCTTCGATGCCGCAGGATGCGGAGAGGATCGCCTTCGGCTTGGCATCGTCGATGCGGGTTGCGAGCTCCTTCGCCGCGAAACCGCCGAACACCACGGAATGGATCGCGCCGATGCGCGCGCAGGCGAGCATCGCGAACACCGCTTCAGGGGTCATCGGCATGTAGATGATGACGCGGTCGCCCTTCTCCACGCCCATGCCCTGCAACACGGCCGCGAGCGTCGCCACTTCGTCCTGAAGCTCGGCGTAAGTGATCGCGCGCTTCGTGCCGGTGACGGGGCTGTCGTAGATGATCGCGGCCTGATCGCCGCGCGTCGCCACATGCCGGTCCACCGCGTTGTAGCAGGTGTTGCACAGCGCGCCCTTGAACCAGCTGCCATAAGCGCCGGACGATGCATCGAAGATCCGATCGGCGGGCTTGTACCAGTCGATGGCCTCAGCCGCTTCTTTCCAGAACCTCTCCGGATCGGATTTCCAGCGGGCATAGACTTCGCGATAGCGGCTCTGGGTTGATGGCATGGCGTTCCCCCATTGTTGTGACCGCATGGGACATATCTGGAGAGGTGTGGTAGCAGGCTGCCGGGCTGCGGTCAGCGCGACTTTCGGCCAGCCCTCGAGATTCCCGATGATCACCGATCCGCTTTTCTATGCCGCCGCCATCCCAGCCGTCACGATGCTGGGCTTAGGGAAAGGCGGCTTCGCGGGCCTTGGGCTTCTCTCGCTTCCGCTCATGGCGTTGGTCGTCTCGCCGGTGCAGGCTGCCGCCATCACCCTGCCGATCCTGATCGTGCAGGATGTGGTCTCCGTCTGGGCCTATCGCTACACCTGGGACATGCGCAACGTAGTGCTGCTCGTGCTGGGCGGGCTGTCCGGCGTCATCACTGGCTATCTTCTCGCGGCCAAGGTGTCCGACGGGGCCATCGAGCTGGCGGTGGGCGTGATCTCTGTTACCTTCGCCATCCGCAGGCTCCTGCTGGAGCGTGGCCCGGTGGCGCCAGACCCTGTACCCAGCACCACGCCGCGCGGGCTGTTCTGGGGATGGGTGACGGGCTTTACCAGCATGATCGCCCATGCGGGCGGGCCGCCTTTCCAGATTTACGTCATGCCGCAGAAGCTGCCGCGCGATGTGTTCGTCGGCACGGGCTCCGTGGTCTTCGCGATCATCAACTGGATCAAGGTGCCGCCTTATCTCGCACTCGGGCAATTCACCGCCGAGAACATGGCGACCGCAGGGGCCCTGATACCGCTCGCCATCGCCTCCACCTGGGCGGGCGTACTGTTGGTGCGGCGCGTCTCGGGGCAGAGCTTCTACACGGCGGTTTATATTCTTCTGATCTTCGTCGGCGGCAAGCTGATCTATGACGGGGCGCGGGCGCTGCTTTGAGACCGCGAAAATGGAAAAAGCCGCCTTTCCCGAAGGAAATGACGGCTTTCCTTGGGATTGTTGGTGATACGGGGCTAATGCAACCCCGAGTCGGAGCTTCTCAGTCGCGTAATTTCGTCCTTAAGCTGCAATTTCCTCCGCTTTAATTGCGCCAGCCTCATGTCATCAAGGGATGGTTTGTTGAGGGTATCCTGGATCTCCCGTTCAAGAGCCCGGTGCTTACGCTCGAGTTCCACCAGATGATTCTGCAGCGGCATGTCAGTTCCTCCTGTCCAATTACTGACCCGGATAATGTGACTGCGGGACTGTGGCGAGTCGAGGGCAAAGCCGGCAAAATTACGCAACATAATATGC
>NZ_JBFUMH010000036.1:0-41629 GCF_054049475.1 Microvirga sp. P5_D2
CCATGAACCCGCGCCGGGACAGATCCCTGTCGATCCGCCGAGCGGCGACCTGAAGTTGCGGCTGGCAACAGGAACAGGGTGGAGAAGCAGACAGGCCCACCTGATCGGCGGATACGCACGAAAACATGGGCAGCCTCCCCCTTTGCGGACGGAATTTCCCTCGGGCGCTCATTCAGCTCCGATGAGCTACGGTCCAGACCCATCGCCCCGGCACCCAGATGAACCCAGGCCTCGGTCGAGGACGGCGCTCGAAACGTGGGCGTGGCGCAGGCGGACGTCGTCCCGGCCGCCGCGAGCGGGTGCTTGGCGTAGGTTGAGCCTGTACCATCGTCGCCGCCGTCGCGCCGAGTGATGCTGCGACCACGGTGCACGCCAGCCATTTCAGAAGGGACCGTCGCGATGGCCTATCACGTTTCTCTTCAACGTGGGTCGGCATCACGTCGCCGGCTGCGCCGCCACGGCGGCTGCGGCTGCTACGCCTTCGCTCGGGCTAGGCGGATGCGCTTGGGACAGAGCGGCCTGAAGCTTGGCCTCCTGTTCCGGTGACAGCGAGGAGCGGATCACGTGTCCCTTGAACCCTGACAACTCGGCGAGAACCTTTTCGGGCTGCGACTTTCGGATCAGCAGAAACAGGGCCGAAGTCTCGGGCTTGAGCGTGTCGCCGATCGACTTGATGAAGTCGTCATTGATGCCGTAATCGATCAAGTTTCCGGACAGGGCGCCCGAGCATGCTCCTACGGCCCCTCCGATAGCGAACCCGGCAATCGGGTTCAGGAATAGCAGGCCGATGAGACTGCCCCACATCGCGCCGGACAGGCCGCCGGAGGTTGCCCCAAGCTTCACAAGATTGACGCTCTGCTTGATGCGCACCGCGCCGTCCTGGCCTCGGATAGCCACGACCGCATCCTCGAGATCGATGAGGTATTCCTTTTGCAGACGCGTGAGCTCGGTCAGAACGCGATCCGCATCGGTCGGGTTGTCGAACCCGACGACCACCAGTTCAGCCATGGGATACACTCCTCAAGCACCGACCATGCTGCGCCCCGCGCGACCTTCAGGCTATCAATGAAATCAATGCGGAACCATCGGGTGAAACCCTCATCCAGCGCGGAAATCTCCCCTAATGTGCGTTTAGAACTTCGCGCGGACGGGGAGAAATCCGATGCTCTCTCCAGCTCCTTGACATGAGACGGCATGAGGCGGAGCATCCGTTTCTGCCAAGCCGCTCGTGGCATCCTTGCTGTTCGTAGGCGCCAGCCGCGTCCGATGATGCGTGCAGTCGCCTTGCCATCTTCGACACATGGGGTAGCGGGTACATGCAGGATCCAACCCTACCGCAGTCCATGCATGAGAAGCCTCTGCTGGTGGATCCCCGCCTCGGGGATGCGGAAGATGATGTTGCCAGCACCAAGAGCCGATCCCTTGTTGCCATAGGCGGACGCCTTCTCGCGGAAATCAGTCTTCCGAAACTCCTCCTGGCCTGGATCATGCTGATCGGCCTGCCTGCCATCCTGCTGGGGCTTGCGCCATTGCTCGTCTTCGGATGGGTATCCACGATACCGGCGAGGGTTGCTACGGCACTCGCGGGATTCTGGTCTCTGCTGATCGCCGTCGGCCTCGTTGCTCTTGCGTGGTTCGGCAGCAAGCCGTTGCTGCGCGTAACTGAGAAAAGCTTCTGGTCTCTCAATGCGCTGGCCATTCAGCCGATCTATGCTCTCTTTCGAGAAGGACTGAGGCATATCATCGTCAAGTTTGCTCCCAATCTCGGGCCGCGCCATCGCACCCATCTTTACGCAGCGGCGGCAATCGGCGGCGGCCTCCTGGTGAGCGCTCTGTCCTTCTGGTTCGTCACCCTTGCCTGGCCCGCTTCGCGCTGGGTTGGCGAGGCAAGGGATCTGCTGGCACCGCATCAGCTGATCGTCCCGGTACTGGCAAATGCCGTCTTCATCATCGGATGCTATGTCATGGTCGTCGCCCTCATCTGGGCACTGGCTGACGGCGCCATGGGCCGACCGGCCGATCTCATGGCTTTTGCCGAGATCCCAACTGAGACCCACACATGGCGCGTCGCACATCTTTCCGATCTTCATGTGGTCGGCGAACGCTACGGATTCCGGATTGAGAGCGGCCGAACGGGGCCTCAAGGCAATGGAAGAGTGCACCGTGTCCTCGACCGGCTGGAAGCGTACCACGATGATCAGCCTTTGGATCTCATTCTGATCACGGGCGACATGACGGATGCGGGACGGTCCGCGGAATGGGCCGAATTCCTGGACGCCCTCGCAGCCCACCCACGGCTCACCGAGCGTGTCTTGATTCTTCCCGGAAACCATGACGTGAATGTCGTCGATCGCGCCAATCCTGCCAGGCTCGAACTGCCGACGAGTCCCGGAAAGCGTCTTCGCCAGCTGCGCACCTTGTCTGCCATCGAGGCTTTTCAGGGCGACAAGGTTCTGTGCTTCGATTCCCGGACGGGCCAGTTCGACTCCTCCCTGACGGAGATGCTGCGCTCATACCGGGACGATATCGACACCTTTGCCAATCTGGGCGGGATCAGGCGGTCGCATCGACTGGCCCAAATCTGGGACGATGCTTTTCCCATGCTCATTCCGCCCTCGGTGGATGATGGGCTCGGCGTCGTACTTCTCAATTCGAATGCGGAAGCACATTTCTCCTTCACGAATGCACTGGGCATGGTGTCGGTACTTCAAGCACAGGGCCTCGACGCTGCCATGGAGCGGTATCCGCGCGCCGGCTGGATCGTAGGGCTCCATCATCATCTGGTGGAGTATCCCACGCCGGCAAAGGCATTCTCCGAGCGCATCGGAACTGCCCTTATCAATGGCTCCTGGTTCGTGCGGCAACTCCGGCCTCAAGCCGGGCGGCTGGTGGTGTTTCACGGTCACCGGCATACCGAATGGATTGGACAATGCGGCGGCGTCCGCATTGTCTCCGCGTCCTCTCCCGTGATGGATATGCCGAATAACGGCAGTGTCTCGTTCTTCGTGCATACCCTCGCAGTCAGCGGCGGTGAAGTGCAACTCGCGGCACCGGAGCGCCTCGAGGTCAATCTTCAGAGCGAGGATGCTGGGAAATGGGCTGATCCGTCTCCTCCGGTGGGCCGAGTTGAATTGCCAGCCAACGGGTCGATGGATCCTGGGCGCAGAACGTGAGGATGGCGATGGTGATCGGAATGCCGATGAAGGTTCCCGGCAAGCCCCACAGGAATGTCCAGAGAAAGATCGAAAACAGCACGACGAAAGGCGACATCGCCAGAACGCTGCCGGAAAGGCGCGGCTCGATATAGCTCCCAACCACGAATTGAATCACGTTCAGGCAGGCGAACACGACTATGACTGCCTGCCAAGTCTCGAATTGGACCACCGCGAGCAGGGTCGGAAACAGGGTCGCAATAAAAGGACCGATGAACGGAATGTAGTTCAACGTGAACGCGATCACTCCCCATTCCTGAGCGAGCGGCAAGCCGAAGAGTACCGCGAAGGCCCAGACGAGCACACCGGTGAGAATGCTCATCTGCGTTCGCACGATCATGTATCGTCTGATCTTCACAGCTGTCTCCGCGCTGCCGGAAAGCAGAATGCGTGCGGCGCGGCGGCTTGGGAGAGACTCGATCTTCCTGGCAGTTCCTTCGACTTCGAGCAGGCCGAGGATGACGTAGACGAGAACCACCAGCCAGAAGCTCAAAGTCGTATTCACTTGGCCGGTGAGCTTCTGCATGAGACTCACGATCCAACTGACGTTGAAGTGATCGGCCCAGAGGCTCGCCATCACGACTCCGCGCGCTTCGAGCCAAACCGTCATTTGATTATAGAGCGCTTGAAACTGGCTCAGATTGAAGATGACCCAGCGCCCAACACGGCCGAAGGCCCAGACGATGAGCGAGGCGAAGCCGCTGAACGCTATCACGAGCACCGTGATGCTGATTGCCAAGGCGATGAGACGCGGGGCGTGAGCCTGGAGGCGCGACTGTAATGGCCAGACCATTGCAATGAGGAACAGCGCGAAAGCAACCGGAGCGACAACCGCTTCGGCGATGTAGACCGCCCCTAAGAGACTCAAGGTCACGAGCACGATCCAGGCCCAGTGCGTCGAGACAGGGGCAGGTGCTATGYGATGCGCTTCGTCCAGGGAAGCCTCGTCCATGGGAGCTTGAGGTCGATCCACATCGTCTCTCCCGTTTACCGCAGCTTCGACCGGCCCATTGACGACGAACGGCTCACGACCGCCTGTTCGCGGTCAACTCACCCTCACCTTCCAGGCGAGATAGGCAATCGCCGCACCGACGCTGATCAGATTCATGCCGAGCAGAAATCCCAGCAACCATGCGGACGTCACCGGCAGATTTGCCCAGAGGATAAGCGACAACAGGATGCCGACCATGCCGCTTCCCAGCACCCAGCCCCAGTTGGGAAAGGGCCGGATGGTCAATGCGAAGACGACTTTGGATATGCCTTCCATCATGAAGAAGACGATAAGGAGGAGCGTAATCGTTGTCATTCCCTGCGCCGGGTCTCGAAGGAAGAGAAAGCCGATCAGCATGGCAAGGCCAATGGAGATCAGCTGCAACCAGAAATGCGGCACGTGCCTTGCGCTGATGAGACTGAGCCCCTGGACAAGCCCGCTGATAACCAGGAGCCAGCCGAGGAGAACGACAACCGCCGCCGAGGAAAAAACGGGATAGATTATCGCCAGAAGCCCAGCGGCGATCAGTAATATTCCTTCGACGAGATACCAAAGCGAATAGCGCTTGACGGCATCACGCATGGCTTCGCGAAAAGCTTCCGCCGCAGCATCCAAAGAAATTGCCATGGAATCCTCCCTCTATCGAAAGCCCTCGTGTCCACCGGCCTTCAATATAATCCTCACGCTACCGAACGCATCGTGCAATTAAGATGTGCAGGTGAAGCCTGGGAAACGCCGACAGGTCTCAGAGCTTATGATCTTCTGACCGATGTCCATCCGATCTAACCCTGAACCGGACACGGATTTATCCTGAGAGCGGACTAGAATTCATCCTGAAGCCGGATGAGGAAACCATTGCCGGCGGCAGGGGCCTGCCGATCACGCTGCCCCGGATCAGGTCTTAAATCGCCGAAACTGAGGTATTCACCGGATAGCCAAAAGCAAACAGGTGCTTAAGGCTACGTCTCATTCTTGTCCGATAGGGTATCTACAATTCGAGATCAGGAGGAAGGATACCATGAGAAAGATCATGTCAGCTGTCGCGGTGGGTGCGTTGGTGCTTTCTGCGGCCGCCTGCACTACGCCGGGAGAACGTGCGGCTGGTGGCGCAGTCGTCGGTGGCGTTGCCGGTGCCGCGATCGGCGGAGCTGCCACAGGCCGGGCGGGCGGAGCCCTGGCCGGAGCAGCTGTCGGCGCGGCCGGCGGCGCGATCGTCGGTGGAGCGACCGCCCCACGGAGCCCGTGTCCCTATGGCACCTACAGGGATGCTGCCGGCAACCTGTTCTGCCGATGATCGGATAGGGCCCATAGCCTTAGGCTTGGTACTGTTTCCGGCACCCCGGATTCACTTGGGTTTGCCGAGCGCGATGAGTCGTGCGGAGGCGCTCCCCTCACGGGGATCGGCAAAGGCCGATTGCCGCTCTCACCGGCACCTGCCTTTTGGCGCCTGCCTTGGCTGGATGCAGCGCTATCGACACGGGCTTCGATGTTTCGATCCAGATCGGTCCGGATCCCGTCCTGCCGGACTGGATTCTTGGACTGCGATCAGGCGCGGGGCGGCCCGTCGGAGTAGCTATCGACGGCACCGGTGCGCTCCTGATTGCTGACGATGCCAGCTCATATGCTGGAACCATAGAGCTGTGATGGGATATTGGCTGTCGCAGTCTGGCCTGGCGCCGAGCTGAAATAGCTCTTCACGGCATTGCCGATAATTCCAACATCGTCTGCGCTGATATCGAGATGCGTGACGAAACGGGTCGTCGGGCCAATAGCCGCGAGGATGCCGTTCTGGTCCAAATGCGCCTGCAAGCCGGCGCAATGCTCTGCCGGGATGCGCACGAAGAGCATATTTGTCGCGATGGAGACGACCTTGATCTCCTCGATAGCTTCGAGGGCATCCGCCAAGCGCGCCGCATTCGCATGATCCTCGGCCAAGCGGTCCATGTGATGGTCAAGAGCGTATCGGCAAGCGGCAGCGAGATAGCCGCTCTGTCGCATGCCGCCGCCCAGAACCTTGCGCCAGCGGCGCGCTTCCTTGATGAAATCCGGTTCGCCGACAAGAACTGAGCCGACCGGCGCACCCATGCCTTTCGAGAAACACAAGGAGACGGAAGCGAAAGGCGCGCAAATCTCGGATAGGCTGCTGTTGCTGGCCACCGCAGCGTTCCAGGCCCGCGCTCCATCGAGGTGGAAGATCAGGTTGTTGTCGCGGGCGAGATCCGCCGCCTCATCGACATAGGTGGAAGGCAGAACCTTGCCTCCCATCGTGTTCTCGAGTGCGAGAAGCTTGGAGCGCGCAAAGTGATAATCATCGACCTTGATGGCGGCACGGACCTTGTCGAGAGGAAGCGTGCCATCCGCCGCATTCTCGATGGGCTGGGGCTGGATGCTGCCGAGAACGGCGGCGCCACCGCCTTCGTACTTGTAGGTATGAGCATCCTGGCCGACGATATACTCATCGCCTCTCTGGCAATGGGCCATGAGGGCGGCCAGATTACTCTGCGTTCCCGAAGGAAAGAAGAGTGCGGCCTTCTTGCCGGAGCGCTCGGCCACGGCATCCTGAAGCGCGATTACGGACGGATCGTCACCCCACACGTCGTCACCGACGGGAGCGGCGTTCATCGCCTCGATCATGCCTTTGGTAGGGCGGGTGACCGTGTCGCTGCGCAGATCAATCATGGAGGAACTCATTTCTAACAAGATATATATGAGGGATCAGGACGCGACCGCGGCGCTCGTATCCGCAACGACATCGAAAGCCGCCTTCAGGAGCGCCTGCGTATAGGGATGCTGGGGCGCGTTGAAGATACGTGCCGCCTCCCCTCGCTCGACCACCTTGCCGGATTTCATGACGATCACCTCTTCGCACAAAGCTTTCACCACCTTGAGGTCATGGCTGATGAAGAGGTAAGCGAGATTGTGCTTCTTCTGCAGGTCGCGCAGCAGGTCGATGATCTGCGCCTGGATCGACATATCGAGCGCCGATGTGGGCTCATCGAGCACGACAAATTTCGGCTTCAGGATCATCGCACGGGCAATGGCGATACGCTGGCGCTGACCGCCTGAGAATTCATGCGGATACCGATCGCGGATCGTCGGATCGAGGCCGACTTCCTCAAGGATGGAAGCGATCATCTGCTCCCGCTCGCTCTCCGACGCGCCGATGCCGTGGATCTTCAGTCCCTCGCCGATGATGGCGGACACGGATTTGCGCGGGCTCAGGGAGCCATAGGGATCCTGGAAAACGATCTGGATTTCCCGCCGCAATGCGCGCAGGGAATCCTTGTCCAAGCCCTGCAACTCCTTGCCCTGGTAACGGATGGAGCCTTCGCTTTCGATCAGTCTCAGGATCGCGGTTCCAAGCGTGGACTTTCCCGAACCGCTTTCACCGACGATTCCGACCGTCTGTCCACGGCGAACCGTCAGGTCGATGCCGTCGACCGCCTTCACATGGGCAACCGTGCGTCGCAGGAAGCCGCCCTTGATGTTGAACCAGACCTTCATGTCGTTGGCTTCGAGGATGATCGGCGCGTCCGTCTCGGTCGGGATCGGCTGCCCCTTCGGCTCCGATGCCAGCAAGTGTTGCGTATAGGCGTGGCGAGGATCCTCGAAGATTTGCTCTGTTTCGCCGGTTTCCACGATCTCGCCCTTGTTCATCACGCAGACGCGATCCGCCATCTTGCGAACGACGCCGAGGTCATGCGTGATCAGCAGCATGGCCATGCCGAAGCGGCTTTGCAGGCTCTTGAGCAGCTTGAGGATCTGGGCCTGCACGGTCACGTCGAGCGCGGTCGTCGGCTCATCCGCGATCAGCAGATCCGGCTCATTGGCGAGCGCCATGGCAATCATCACGCGCTGACGCTGGCCGCCCGACAACTCATGCGGATAAGCGTTGAGCCGTTTCTCCGGCATCGGTAGGCCGACGAGGGTCATAAGCTCGATGATGCGTTCGCGAGCCTTCTCGCCGCGAATGTTCTTATGAAGCGCCAGGATCTCGCCGATCTGCTTCTCCAGGGTCTGGAGAGGATTGAGCGAAGTCATGGGCTCCTGGAAGACCATGGCGATCCTGTTGCCGCGAATGCTTTCCAGCTCGCTTTCCGACGCGCCGACCAGTTCGCGCCCTGCAAAGCGAATGCTGCCCTTCTGCTCGTTGGAGACGGCATAAGGCAGCAGTTGCAGGATCGACAGGGCCGTGATCGATTTTCCGGAACCGGACTCGCCGACCAGCGCCAGGGTCTCTCCCTTCCTGAGATGGAGAGAGACACCTTTCACGGCGGCGATCCGGTCTTCCGACGTCAGGAAGTCGACGCGCAGATCCTTGATCTCAAGCAAAGCGTCTGAGGTTTCAGGAAGTGACATAACGTGATTCCTTGGTTCCGGGCGGCCTATCTATATGCACTCAGGCGGAGACGATGGAGTCGATTGCCGCATCGAGCTTGGCAACCGCCTCAGCGATGCGGGCGCGTTCCGCCGCAACCCACGAACGGCCTTCCGACAGCTGAGCCTTGGCAACGTCCAGCATACGGTCCACCTCGGCAGGGGCAACGCTGCCGGTTGTCACACGGGTCTGCACGAAGTTCTCGGGGTCGAGGGCTTTCGTGAGCGTCGCCTGGCTGAGCTGCACATCGCGGCTGATGGTTTCCTGCGCAGCGCGATTCAACACCTCCACCGTGACCGTGGTGGGCGTGATGCCTTCGGTCAGGCAGATACGCACGAGGCGGGCCACTACATGGTGCACCTGCCTGAAGGACAGGCCGGTTTCGCGCACGATGACGTCGGCAAGATTGCTCGCGGTGCACCAGCTACCCTTCAGGGCTTCACGCATGCGGGTCTCATGCACGATGAGCGTCGCGATGATGCCGGTGAAGAGATCGAGCATGCCTTCCGTGGCTTCGAGCGCCTCATCGATGAGCGGAAGATCGCGCACCGCCTGATCGCCGGTGCCTTCGGCGCGGAATGTGCCAAGGGCAGTAGCAAGCCAGGTCACGGAACCGCCGGCCACCTTCTTGACCGTCTCGAGTCCGGCCGGGTTCTTCTTCTGCGGGAAGATGCTGCTGGTGCCGCAATAGGCATCGTCGGATTCGACGAAGCCGAACTCCGTGCTTGACCAGATATGAAGATCGGTTGCGAGATCGTTCAGGGTCGACATAGCAATCGACAGCGCGCCAATGGCATCCGCCGCGTAGAAGGCCTCGCGTCCGAGCTTGGAGTTTTCCAGCACGGCGGCAAAGCCCAGAAGCTCCGTCGTGCGATACCGGTCGAGCGGCCAGGATGTGCCGGATAGGCCGACTGCGCCGAGCGGATTCAGGTTGACGCGGGCGTAAGACTCCGTGAGCCGGGTGAAATCCTCGGTCAGGCGCGTGACGATGCTCAGCAGATAATGGCCGAACACCCACGGCTGAGCCTGTTGCATATGGGTGTAGCCTGGCATGATGGTGCGCGAATGCTGCTCGGCCTTCACGATGAGCGCGTCGCGGAAGCCGTTCAGCCTCTCCAGCACATCGAGGATGCGATTGCGCTTGTAGAGACGGCGCACGGTGGTGCCCTGGTCGATGCGGCTGCGGCCCGTATGCATCTGGCCGCCGATATCCTCACCCATCCGGGCAAACAGATAGGCCTCGACCTGAAGCAGGAAGCTTCCCTTGACGGGATCGATGGGGAACGTGGCCGGGTCCATGTGGCGCAGCTCGAGCAGGCCCTTCAGGATTATGCCGGCGACATCCTTCGGCAGAATGCCCTGCTCGGCAAGCATAACTGTGTGCGCGAGATCGACATGGTTGAACTCACGGAAGTGACGCTTCTCTCGGGCGAGGCCCGGAATGTCGTGATACTTGATCAGACCTTCTGCCGGAGGGCTGCTGAGGCGGGCTTCGGTCAGCAGGATTTCACGTTCGGTCACCGGCTTATTCATCGTTACTTCCAGTTCAGAGTAGAGTTTTTCAGTGGCGAAGGCATGGCTTCGCCGTTCGCGGAAAATCCGCGTCGGGTCGTTTCTTGTTTGGGGCAGGATAGGTTCAGGCGGCTTGAGGGCCGCCTGAACCATTCTTCGCGTTACTTACTGCTTCGTGACCTGATCGAGCTTCACGATCTCGTCGCCGAAGACCTCAAGGCCCTTCAGGCCCTTGGAGGTGCCGATGAGTTGAACCTGATCGAACAGCACGAGGGAGTTAGGCGCCTCGTTCCAGACGATGGTCTGCACATCGCCATAGGCCTTCATGCGGGACTCGTAGTTCATGTCCACCGATGCCTTGTTCAAAAGCTCGTCGATCTTCGGGTTGTTGTAGCCCGTCAGGTTCGACGCATCGGTGCTGAAGAACTTGCGACGTAGGCGCCAGTCGGCATTCGTGACGCCCGTGCCGAGCAGCCACATATTGGCCTCGTTGCTGCCCTTACCGGTGCCCTTGCCCTCTTCAGGACGATAGAGCGTCTTCTGATAGGTCGCCCATTCCCACACCTTGAACTCGGTCTCGAAACCGATGGCGTTTAGGTAGCCCTGCACGGCCTCGGCAACAGCCTTGTCCTTCATGTAGCGCCCGGCCGGCGTCCACATGACGATCTTCTCCTTGAAGCCGTTCGGGAAGACCTCGGCAATCATCTTGCGAGCCTTCTCGGGATCGTAAGGATAGGCGGTCTGCTTGGAGCGGCCCTGCGCACCCTCCGGGAAGATGCCTTCGGGCTTGTTGCCGTAGCCAGTCAGGATCTTCTCGATGATTGCATCGCGGTCGATGGCGTGGTTGATCGCCAGGCGAACGCGCGGATCGTTGAAGGGGGGCTTAGTGGTGTTGAGCTCGAAGAAGATCTGGAAGGAGCTCGGCTCCACGACCAGCTCGGTCTTGCTGTTCTGTTTGATCTTGTCGGCGGATTCAGGAGCAATGTTGAGTGCGATGTCGGCATTGCCGGCCTCAAGCTCGATCACGCGTGCGCCAGCCTCCGGCACCGGACGGAAGGTCATGGTATCGGCCTTGCCGGGCGTGCCGAAATAGTTCGGGTTCCGCTTGATGATCACATGCTGGCCCGGAATGAACTCCGAGATCATGTAGGGGCCGGTACCGACCGGCTTGCGGGAATAAGCACGACCGCCGTTCTTCACCGCCGTCGGGCTGTTGATGGAGGAATACTCGTCCGAAAGGATCTCAAGGAGCATGGGCGACGGCTCCTTGGTGGTGATCTCCACCGTGTTCGGATCGATCACCGTCACCTGGCTGATATTGGTGAAGAGCGAGCGGTTGGGCGAGCCCAGGGCCGGATCGGCAATACGGTCAAGGCTGAACTTCACCGCTTCAGCGTCGAAGGGCGTGCCGTCATGGAATTTCACGTCCTTGCGCAGCTTGAAGGTCCACTTCAGGCCGTCTTCCGACTTCGTCCAGGACTCGCCCAGATCGGGCACGATCTCGGTGAGCTTCGTGTCCTTCCAGCGCACGAGGGTGTTGAAGATGTTGTTGAACACCACCTGAGACGGCGTGCTGCGCGACACGGCCGGATCGAGCGTGTCCACGTCGGTGCCCTGCACRATGCGCAGGTCGAACTCGGCGCGTGCCACGGACGGCGACATGATCGCGGTAGCGCTCAGAAGGGCAAGGCCCAGTCCCAGGCAGGAGCGGCGTGTGAACGTCGAGAATTGCATTGGTCCCTCTTTCCTTATGGTTTGGATTTGCATGGAAACTCTAAAGTGCCTTGCGCGACCGGGGGTCGATGTAGTCGCGCAGCGCGTCACCGACGAGATTGAAGCTCAGGATGACGAGAAACAGCGCGAAGCCCGGTGCGAAGATGACGTGCGGGTGGCTCGTGATGTGCGCGCGGGAGGACGCGATCATGGCGCCCCATTCGGGTGTCGGGGGCTGCGGGCCTAACCCTAAGAAGCTCAGGCCCGAACCGATGAGGATGGCCTCAGCCAGCGAGAGCGTGCCCTGAATGATGATCAGCGACATGGTGTTCGGTAGGATGTGAGAGAATAGGATGCTCGAATCCTTCGCGCCCAGAGCCTTCGCCGCCATGGTGAACTGGCGCCGCTTCAAAGCCAGGATCGGCCCACGGAACAGGCGCACATTCGCGGGAATGGTCGAGATGCCGATGGCGAGCGTGAGGCTGAGCACGCCGGAGCCGAAGATCGTGACGACGATGATCGCAAGCAGCGTCCGGGGAAACGCGATCATGAAATCCATGAAGCGCATCACGAGGCTTGTGAACCAGTTCTCGTAATAACCGCAGAGGGACCCGATCACGATGCCGATGACCATCGCGATCGCGACGCTCACCACGGCAACGATCAGCGTAATCCGGGCGCCCCAGACGATGCGCGCCAGCATATCGCGGCCAAGCTCATCCGTACCGAGCGGATATGCTGCCGATGGCGGCAGAAGCGCGGTGCTGAGCGAGACGCGGGTGGTGGCGCCCCAGTCATAAAGCAGCGGTGCGAAAATGGCGGCCAGCACGAAAGCGACCGTGATGAAAGCTGCAGCAATCGCGACATAGTTTCGACGGCGCAGAAGATAGCCGAAGAAATTCTGCGACTTGGCGCGCTTATGCATAGGTGATGCGAGGGTCGAGGATGCCATAAATCACGTCTACGAGAAGGTTGATGATGACGACGGCAGCAGCGAACACCAGGATGGTTCCCTGCACGACATAGATGTCACGGACCATGATCGCGTCGACCATGTAGCGGCCCATTCCCGGCCAGGCGAAAACCGTTTCGACGATGGCCGCACCGCCGAGAAGACGGCCGAAATCGAGGCCAAGCACGGTCACGATGGGGATCGAGGCATTGCGCAAGGCATGGCGGTAAGTGACCTTTTGCCAGGACAAGCCCTTGGCGCGCGCCGTGCGAATGAAATCCTCAGACAGCACATCGAGCATGCTGGAGCGCGTCAGCCGGGCAAAGGTCGCCACGTAAGGAAGTCCAAGCGTGAGGCTGGGCAGGATGAGATGCGACCAGCCTCCCCTGCCTGTGGGCGGAAGCCAGCCGAGCATGGAGGCGAAGACGAGCATCAGGAGAAGACCGAGGAAGAAGCCCGGCATCGAAATGCCCAGCACCGCGATGCTCGTCACCAATCGGTCTGCCGCGCCGCGTGGATGAAGGGCGGAATAGATGCCGAGAGGAACGCCGAGCAGCACTGCGATCAGCATGCCTGCAATCGTGAGCTCGAGCGTTGCCGGAAACGTTCTGGCAATGCCCTCCGTCACGGGAGCCAGCGTCTGAAACGACTCTCCGAGATCGCCTTGCAGCAGCTTCTTGAGATAGATGCCGTATTGAATCGTGAGAGGCTGGTCGAGACCGTAATTGACGCGAATCTGCTGGATATCAGCTTCGGTCGCATCGGGACCCGCGGCCATGCGCGCAGGATCGCCTGGGATCAGATGAAGCACGAGAAAGACGGCTACCGACACCCCAAGCAACATGGGGATGAGCATCGTCAGGCGTCGGAGGATGTAAGTCACCATTGTGTTTGGCGAGCCCTGCAGTGATGTCTAGCCAGCGAAGTGCAGGGATTAGGCATTTACGGATGGCATGATTCAAGTACATATGCCCTACTATCTCCATAACGGAATGTTATGTGGAAGACATGCCCTTAGAGATGCCATGCATCGTAATAATAAAACTCATACGAACGATTATGGCGCCCACCAAAATCGGCGAGTAATGCTTCATGCAGTTGAATCCAAGGCAGATTGAAGCCTTCAGAGCAGTCATGCTGACAGGAAGCATGACGGTGGCAGCAGAGCTGTTGAAAATCACGCAGCCCGCTGTCAGCCGCCTGGTGAAAGATCTTGAAGCCGACTTGAAACTCACTCTCTTCCGGCGCGAGGGCAACCGCCTCGTGCCGAGTCATGAGGCGACAATTCTCTTCACGGAAGTCGACCGCTTCTATGTCGGCATGGACCGGATTGCGAAGATCGCTAACGATCTGCGACATGCCAAAGCGGGCACCTTGCGGGTCGCCTCCATCAACGCCTTGTCGCTCAGTTGCATCACGCAGGCCATCAGCGCATTTCATTCGGATCGCCCGGCCGTGAACGTGACACTGGAGAGCCTCAACTCACGTTTGATCCTCGACTTCGTGGCAGGTCGTCACTTCGATCTGGGCTTTGCTCAGATAACCGGCGAGTTCCCCGGCGCGGATCTCACGCGCTTGCCTTACGTGGAAGCGGTCTGCGTCGTGCCGGCGCATTATCCCATCGTGGAGAAGGAGTTCCTCGAACCGCGCGATTTGCAGGATCTACCGTATATCTCGCTGGGGCGAAACAGTCCGCTGCGCCTCAAGATCGATCAGGTGTTTGCGGACGCTCAGGTTGCCCGGCATGAATTGCTCGAGACCTCCCTGGCCGCAAGCGCCATCGCCCTTGTCGCTTCCGGTCTCGGTGTTTCCATCGTCGATCCCTTTACGGCGACCTATCTCAGCCCGAGCAGTGTTGTGCGCCGTCCTTTCAAGCCCGGCATCCCCTTCGATGTCGCCATCGTCAGGCCGACACATTACCAGCACTCGCGCCTCTGCCACGATTTCATTGAGATCATGGTAGATCTCTTCAAGAAGGAAGGCAGGCGACATTCCTCGCACTCCTTCCAGAATTCCTGAGTTGAAGCCGTGACGTGTGTTACCGCGCTGGAGTCGCGAAGCCCGCTCCTCCACCTCTGGTCCGCCTCAGAACGGATACCGCAGATCGAGCCGGACAGCCTGCGGTCTGCCCTGAATGGCCTCTCGCAATCAACCCTATCGCGATAATCGACAGGAGCGGGGTGGCGGTAGAGCCTCCACCCCGGCACTGGTGAACGCCGTTACTGCGCGTATTTGCCCTGGAGATAGGCGATGTAGGGGGCCGGATCGAGTTTGCGGCCCGTCTCGCGCTCCAGCAATTCGTCGCGGCTGAAGCGGCGTCCGTGCTGCCAGATCTTGGTGTGTAGCGCCTCGGCCAGGCCTGAATACTCCCCTGCCCCGATGGCATCATTGAGCGAGGCATCGTGCTTGCGCAGGGTGTCCATCATCTGCGCACCCATGATGTTGCCGATGGTGTAAGTGGGGAACGACCCGATATAGCCCGTGGACCAATGCACATCCTGCAATACACCGCGTGTGTCGTCCGGCACGTCGAGGCCAAGGTCGCGCTTGACGGCCGCGTTCCAGACCCCCGGCAGGTCCGATACCGGCAGGGAGCCGTCCATCAATGCGCATTCGATGTCCGTACGCAGCATGATGTGAAGGTCGTAAGTCAGCTCGTCCGCCTCGACTCGGATGAAGCCGGGCTCGACACGCGTGACGGCGCGATAGAACTCTTCCGCGCTCACATCGTCGAGCTGCTCCGGGAAATGCCTCTGGAGATCGAGGAAATGCAGCTGCCAGAAGGTCCGGCTGCGGACGATGTGGTTTTCCCACAGGCGCGACTGCGATTCATGGGCACCGAAACTGGTACCGCCCACAGCGTAGAGCCCGACCAGATCGGTGGCGAGGGTCGTGCGCGTATAAGCCGGATCGACACCCTGCTCGTAGAGGCCATGGCCTGTCTCATGAGCCGTGCCGAAAATGGAAGCGGGTAGATAATTGCGGGTGTAGCGCGTGGTGATGCGCACGTCGTTGCGAGTGAACGAGACTTCGAACGGATGCACCGTGGTATCCAGCCGCCCGCGCTTCAGGTCGTAGCCGAGCCTCTCGGCAAGACGTAATCCAAAGGCGCGCTGCCCCTCCTCCGGATAGTCGCGGAACAGGAAGTCGGAACGCGGCGCGGGGCGCGCTCTCGCGGCATCGAGGATCGGCAGCAGACCGGCCCGCAGCTTCCCGAAAAGCGTTTTCAGGCTCGTGGCCGTCTCGCCTGGCTCATAGATCGACAGCATCGCATCGTAAGGATGCTCACTCCAGCCGATGCAATCCGCATAGGCGCGGGAGAGTTCGACGGTTTTGACGAGATACGGCGCGAACGTAGAAAAGCCGCTTTTCGATCGCGCTTCGATCCAGGCCGATTGCGCCACGGTGCGCAGAGCCGCACGCTCCTGAATCAGGGATGCGGGAACGCTGCGATGATGCTCCACGGCGTAGCGTGTCTGCGCGACGATGCGACGCTCAGCGGCGTCGTCGGGCAAGCCTTCGACGGCAATTTCTGCAGCCTCCAACGCCTTCTGCGTCTCGGCCGAGAGAAGCAGGTCGCGGGCGATGCGGGTCAGCGTCGCGATCTGATGGCCGCGCGTCTCCGCGCCGCCTTCCGGCATCATGGTGCGCGAGTCCCAGGTCAGGACGGAGGTGGCATTGAGCACGTCGTTGACGGCGGCGACGCGCTCTTGCAGCGCCACGAGAGATGATTGCTGGGTCATGTCCTGGAAATCTCGTCTTTATTCGGTTCCGCCGGTGTTGAGATGGCACGCCGAAAGGCGGCCTGGGCCGATAGGTGCCAGCGGCGGCGCCTCCCGCTTGCAGCGCGGGCCCGCGAAGGGGCATCGGGGATGGAAGTGGCAGCCGCTCGGCGGGTGGAGCGGCGACGGAATTTCGCCGGCGATCGGCCGGAAATCCTTACGCCCCACGCCGACGCGCGGCACGCTCTCGAAGAGCGCGCGGGTATAGGGATGGTTCGGTTGGGCATAAAGCTCCGAGGTCGGGGCTAGCTCAACGATGCGGCCAAGATACATGATCGCGACCCGATCCGACACATGGCGCACGACGCCGAGATCGTGGCTGATGAAGATGCCCGTCAGGTCGAGATCCTGGCGCAGATCCATGAACAGGTTGAGCACCTGCGCCTGGATCGACACGTCGAGAGATGCCACGGGCTCGTCGAGCACCAGGAGGTCCGGCTTCATGGCAAGCGCGCGGGCAATCGCGATGCGCTGGCGCTGACCGCCGGAGAACTGGTGCGGAAAGCGCCTGCGATAGCTCGGATCGAGTCCGACACGCCCCAGCAGATCCGCCACATAGCCGTCGGCCTCGCGGGCCTTGACGATCTTGTGCGCCACCGGACCCTCAGACACCGTGTCGCCGATGCGCATGCGCGGGTTGAGGCTTGCGAATGGGTCCTGATGGATCATCTGAACCCGCGTCGTCAGCTTATGCGTGCGCCGCCCCTGCAGCTTGGCCACGGGCGCGTTGCCAAACAGGATCTTGCCGTCGCTGGGCGTATAAATGCCCGCGATCATGCGCCCGAGGGTGGACTTGCCGCAGCCGGATTCACCGACGAGGCCCACGACCTCGCCCTTCGCGACGGTGAGGCTGACATCCGTCACCGCGCGCACGGTCTCCGTTGTTGCACCTGCGCCGAGCATCCCGGCGATGCGCTCGCCGAGGCTCGGGCGCTTTACGAAGCGCTTCGATACGTGGTCGATGTCGAGGAGAGCGGCTGGCATGAAACGGGCTCGATCGGGTAATGGCAGAGAGCGGTGCGTCCGTCGTCGAAGTGCTGGACAGGCGGCGTGGTGGTGCAGGCCGGGCCCGCTTTCGCGCAGCGAGGCGCAAAGGAGCATCCCGGCGGCAGATTCGCGAGCGACGGCGTGGAGCCGGGAACCTGCGGCAGGCGCGATCCGGGCTCGTGCTCGGACGGAACCGAGGCGAGAAGCCCTGCGGTGTAGGGATGGCCTGGGGCTGCGATCACATCGGCCGCCGGCCCGGTTTCAACGACACGGCCCGCATACATGACACAGATGTCATCCGCGAGGCTCGACACCACCGCGAGATCGTGCGTCACCCATACGAAAGCCGTGCCGGTTTCATCCGCGAGACGACGCACCTCGGCGAGGATCTGCCCCTGGATCGAAACGTCGAGCGCCGTCGTCGGCTCGTCCGCGATGATGACGGCGGGGCTGTGTAGGAGAGCGATGGCGATTGCCACGCGCTGGCGCATTCCACCGGAGAGTTGATGCGGATAGGCATCGAGCCGCTCCTCGGGGCTCGGAATGCCGACCTTGGCAAGGGCATCCCGCGCGCGCTCCCGCGCAACCTTGCGCGAAACCTTGTCATGCGCCCGCACGGCCGCGATCATCTGCGTGCTGATCTTGAGAACCGGATTGAGCGTCATCATCGGGTCCTGGAAGACCATCGCGACTTGAGCGCCCCGAACTTGACGGATGGCCTCACCCCTGAGGCGGGTGATATCCCTGCCGTTCAGAAGAACCTCGCCACCCGCGATCCTGCCGGGGGCCTCGATGAGACCGAGGATCGAGTAGCCTGTCACGCTCTTGCCGGAGCCGGACTCGCCCACGAGACCGAGGATGCGCCCGCGCCCAACCTCGAAGCTGACGCCATCGACAGCCTTGAGCACGCCGGCCCGCGTCTCGAACTGCGTCTGGAGATTATTGACACGAAGAACGGCGTCACTCATCGGCTGCGCCTCGGGTTCAGAACGTTGCGCACCTGATCGCCTACGAGATTGATGGCCACCACGGTCAGCATCAGGGCGATTCCGGGATAGATCGAGATCCAGTAACGGCCGGAGAGCAGGAACTGGAACCCGTTGGAGATCAGCGATCCCAGCGACGGCTGGGTGATCGGAAGGCCGAGCCCCAGGAAGGACAACGTCGCCTCAAGGGCGATGGAGTTCGCGACCTGCACGGTCGCGACCACGATGATCGGCGGCAGCGCATTCGGCAGGAGATGGCGGAACAGCACATGGCGCGCGGGTAGCGGCGTCGAAAGCGCAGCCTCGATATAATCCTTGCGCCGCTCCGCGCTCGCCGCGCCATGCGTCGTGCGGGCGAAATAGGCGTATTGCGCCGCCACCAAAGCAGCGGTCAGCTGCATCAGCCCCTGCCCCAACATCGCTACGAGTACGAGTGCCAGCAGGATGGCGGGCAGCGAGAGCTGCAGGTCGATGATGCGCATGATAATCGCCTCGACGCGGCCGCCGTAATAGGCAGCGATCAGACCGACCGTCGTGCCGAGCACCAAGGCGAACGTTCCGGCCATGACGCCGACGATCAGGCTCGTCCGCAATCCATAGAGAATGGCGGAGAAGAGATCGCGCCCCGCGGCATCGGTGCCGAGCCAATGGACATAGCCGCCTGACCCGATTTCACCTGGCTCCAAGCGCGCATCGAAGAGATCGAGCGCTTCCTGATTATACGGATCCTGCGGGGCTACGAAGGGCGCAAAGACCGCCAGCAGGACGATGGCCACCACGACAAAGAGCGCAACGACCGCAACAGGGCTTTGGCGGAAGTCGGACCAGAAATTAGAAAGCTTGGTCCAACCGGTCTCTGCGGGAGCCACGAGGGCGGGAGAACTGCTCATGATGCAGCCTTTACGCGAATGCGCGGATCGAGTTGGCCATAGACCAGGTCCACAATGAGATTGATCAACACGAAGAGGAACACCACCAGAATGAGGTAAGCGACCATCACGGGCCGGTCGAGCACGGTGATGGAGTCGATGATGAGCTTGCCCATGCCGGGCCAGTTGAACACCGTCTCGGTGACGACGGCGAAGGCGAGCGTCGAGCCGAGTTCTAGGCCGAATACGGTGACGATGGGAATCGAGATGTTCTTGAGCACGTGAAGACCGACGACCTTGCTCTCGGATAATCCTTGCGCACGGGCGAAGCGCACATAGTCGGAACTCATCACCTCGACGGTTCCGGCACGGGTCAGGCGGATCAGCAGGCCGAGCTTGAACAGGGCAAGGTTGAAGGCCGGCAGGATGATGTAGCTCCAGCCTTCGAGCGAGGTAATCGACATGGGAACGCCGAAGACCGTGCTCGTCGGCCCCCGCCCACCGGAGGGCAGCCAGCCGAGCTCGACGGCGAATGTCATGATGAGGAGAAGGCCTACCCAGAAACTCGGCACGCTGAAGCCGAGGACGGAAAACCCCATGATGGCCTTGGCCGAAAGCGATTCCGGCTTGTAGCCGGCCCACAACCCAAGCGGGATACCAAGGCAAGTGGCGATCATCATCGCCGTCAATGCGAGCTCCAGCGTCGCCGGGAAGCGCGACCAGATCAGGCTCAGCACGGGCAGACGATAGATGAAGGACTCGCCGAGATCGCCGCTGAGCATGTTGCCCATGAAGACGAAATACTGCTCGAACAACGGGCGGTCGAGGCCGTAACGCTGGATCAGCGCCTCGCGCAGAGCTTGGTCCGATGCCGGGTCGATCATCACGTCGATCGGATTTCCGATGGCGTAGACGCCAAGGAACACGATGATCGACATAGCGATCACGACCATGAGTGCCTGAAGAATACGCTGGATAAGAAAACCGATCATGCTGTCTCGTGCATGGCGTTGCGATGCCGCCGGACGATGCGAAGACCGCAGCGTCCTTTGGAAGTAAGATCAAACGATAAAGGGAGAGGGACACGAGGCCCCTCCCCTAAGTGAACCAGACGGATGATCCGGCCGGGTTCGATCAAGATCAGCTCTTCGGCTTGATCTCGTAGGCCAGGGTTTCCTGGTCGACGCGCGGCGGGATGGTGAGCATGCCCTTCTTAGCGGCCCACACGGTCTGGAGCTGAACGGTCGGGATCAGCGCCCGGTCGTTCATGGAAACCTCCGTCGCCTTCTCGAAGAGCGCGCGGCGCTTCGCGTCATCCATGGTGCGGCTGCCTTCCTGGAGCAGCTTGTCGACCTCTGGGTTCGAGTACCCCTGCTTGTTGAAGGCGCCGAGGCCGATCTGCGGATCGGCGGTGTGCACCAGCGAGCCGTAGGTATAGCTCGCCTCGCCCGTCAGCGTGCCCCAGCYGCTCATCCACAGGGAGAATTCGCCCTTCTGCTGAGCCGGGAAGAACACTGTGCCGTTGAGCGCATTGGCGTTCACCTTCAGGCCTGCACGCGACCACATCTGCGCGAGGGCCTCGCAGACAGCCGAGTCGCCAGGCAGGCGGTTGTTGGTGCAGTGGAAGTCGATCTCGAAGCCCTTCGGATAACCTGCATCGGCAAGCAGCTGCTTCGCCTTCGCGATATCGTAGGGACGCTCCGGCAGGTTCTTGTTACCGCCGAAGAACGTCGCCGGCATCAACTGGTTTGCGGGGCGACCGAGGCCTTCGAGCACGACGCGCACGAGCGTCTTGCGGTCGATGGCGAGATCCATGGCTTCGCGCACCTTGGGGTCGCGCAACGGGTTGGCATCGATTTCCTTGCCGTCGACCTTCACCTTCTTCGGCAGGGTTTCCTTCACGTTCGGCGTGAGATTGAGGAAATACACTGAGTCGGCCACGAACGTGTCCACCGACTTGTCCTTCTGCATCGCTGCATAATCGGTCGCCGGCACGTAGTTGACGAGATCCACCTGACCCGACTTCATAGCTGCCATGCGAGCCGGATCGCTCGGGATTTCCTTGCGGACCACCTTCTGCCACGGCTGCTTCTCACCCCAATATCCGTCGAACCGCTCGACGACGAGGTCGCCCTTCGGTTCCCAGGACACGAACTTGTAAGGGCCCGTGCCGATGGCGGCCTTGCCGGAGTTGAACTGCTCGTTACGCGCCTCCATGCCGACGGACTTCGACACGACGAAGAGGCGGATGAAATCGTTCGGCAGGGTGGGAGCCGGAGCCTTGGTCTTCACGTGCAGGGTGTACTTATCGGCGACCTTCGTCTCCGCAACCTGCTTCGTGTAGATGGTCATGCTCATCGGGCCGGTGACGACCGGAATGCGGTCGATGGAGAACTTCACGTCCTCGGCCGTCAGCTCGGACCCGTCGTGGAATTTCACGCCTTCGCGGATCTTGAACTCCCAGGTGGTGTCGTCGATCGGTTTCCAGGACGTTGCAAGGCCGGGCTTCAGCTGAAGATTTTCGTCCGACATCACGAGCRTGTCGAAGATGTGCCGCAGGGCCTCGGCCTGGCTGCCGAGGGTCGACCAATGCGGGTCGATGGAGTCAGGGCCTGCACGCAGGCCCATGGTCAGTGTTTGCGCCGACACTGCGCCACCGAGCACAGTTCCGAGCATGAGAGCGGCAACGAGCGATCCGCCCAACTTGAAATTTTTGTTCAATGCACTTCCCCTCTTGCTAACGCCCTGGCTTTTCGTCCAAGGTGTTCTTATCGATTAGAACGGTAGGTCACCCGATTTAGAAAAGTCAACTGCACCGTGCCTAAAAGTCAATCATCCTCTGGGGCCTTTGAGAGAAACTGTTATTCCGAAACAGAACAACCTCCCGAAGACCGGATTCTCGCGAACCTTGCCGCTGCGCTGGACCGTTCGCTTCCTGTACCGCTGGGCGTGCAGCTGCGCGGCCTGATCGAGTTCGGCATCGCCCTTGGTGAATTGCCTGCCGGCCAGCGCCTGCCCTCCGTGCGTGAACTGGCGGAGCGCGCCGGCATCGCGCACATGACGGTTGCCACCGTGTACCGGGAACTGCGCGAAGCCGGGCTCGTCGAGGCGAAGCCCGGAGCGGGCACGTATGTCGGGGAAGCAAGCAACAGCGACGGCATACGCTCCACTGCCATTCGAAGAATCCAGCGCCATATCGAAATGCTCTTCAATGAAGCAGAGCATTTGGGCCTCGCGCCATCGGTCGTTTCGTCGCTGGTCAATGCACGCGCCGCACGCGGACCCACACCGACGCGCCCGCTTCGTCTGGTGATGGTGGGCAACTTCGTCGAGACGACCCAGCAATACGCCAACCGGATCCAGGAATATATCGGCGCAAATGATTCCATCGTCGTGACGACCGTAGATGCCCTGCATGCCGGCGAGACATTTCCCCTGCCCTGCGATGTGTGCGTGACGCTGGCGCATCGTCGTGGTGAGGTCGAGCATCTGGTGCCGAGCGGCATTCCAGTCGTGGGCCTGAGCTTCATTCCGGCCGAGGAAACACGCGCGCAGCTCGCGATGATCGACCCGATGGCGCGGATCGGAATCGTGTCGATCTTTCCGGAATTCACGGCGCTCATGAAGCCCGGCGTCCTGCGCTTCGCGCCCCACGTATCCGACGTGGAAGTGCGCCTGATCACTGCGCCCGACCTCGCGGCATTTCTCGCCGGTGTCGATGTGGCCGTCTATGCCAGCGGCGCGGAAGCAACCATCAGGAAGCTGCTGCCGCCGGACCGGAACGCCATGGAGTTCCGCTATATGCCGGACCCCCATGCCATCCGCGCCACGCTGCTGCCCGTGCTCGAGCGCCTGCGCTCGTCCACCAACAATCAAGAGGAAAAGTCTGCATGAAAATCAGTGAGATGAACTGGCTTCAGGTGGAAGAATATCTGAAGACGGATGACCGCGCCGTCGTTCCGCTCGGCTGCACGGAGCAGCACGCCTATTTGAGCCTCTCGGTGGACAGCATCCTGGCTGAACGCGTCTCGGTCGACGCGGCAGAGCCGCTCGGCATTCCGGTCTTCCCTGTTCAGGCTTACGGCATCACGCCCTATTTCATGGCCTACCCCGGCACGGTCTCGCTCAAGGCCGATACTTATCTGCGCATCATTACGGACATTTTGGATTCCCTGAAGCGCACGGGCTTTCGCCGAATTCTCTTCGTGAACGGCCACGGCGGCAACACGCCGGGGCACACGGCCGCCATCGAGTGGATGGGCCAGAACGAAGGTTGCCGCGTGAAATTCCACAACTGGTGGAACGCGCCCCGCACCTTCGAGAAGGTGAAGGAGATCGATCCGGTGGCATCGCATGCCTCCTGGATGGAGAACTTCCCCTGGACCCGCCTGCCAGGCATTACACAGCCCGACCACCAGAAGCCCATGGTCGATCTCGACCGCATGCGCACCTTCGGCCCTGCGGGCGTTCGCGAGGTCCTCGGCGATGGTAATTTCGGCGGCCGTTACCAGCGTTCCGACGAAGACATGGATGCCGTCTGGCAGGTCGCCATTTCTGAGACCCGCGCACTTATCGAGAACTGGTGATGAACGAGAACACGATCCTGATCTGGGGCGCGGGCGCTATCGGCGGCGTGCTCGGCGCCTATCTCGCCCGCGCTGGCGAGGATGTGCTGCTCGTGGATATCGTCAGCGAGCATGTGGATGCCATGAACCGCGACGGCCTTTCCATCGAAGGCCCGGTCGAGACGTTCCAGCAGCCTGTTCGGGCTGCGAAACCCGAGGACGTAACGGGTCAGTTCAAGCGAGTCATTCTGGCCGTGAAGGCACACCATACCCGCGATGCCGTGCGCGCGCTGAAGCCTCACCTCGCCCACGATGGCACGGTGCTCTCCGCGCAGAACGGATTGAACGAGATCGTCATCGCCGAAGAGATCGGCGCAGGGCGCACAATCGGCTGCTTCGTGAATTTCGGAGCGGATTGGTTGGAGCCGGGCCGCATTCTCTTCGGCAACCGTGCCGCCGTCGCGGTCGGCGGCATCGATGGGAAGACCACGGATGCGGTGCGTGATTATCATCGCCTGCTGTCGATCTTCGAGCCGAAGGCGGTGCTCACGGACAATATCTGGGGCTATCTCTGGGGCAAGCTCGGATACGGCTCGCTGTTGTTCGCCACAGCCCTGACGAACGCCTCCATGTCGGAGAACCTCGCGTCGGAGCGCCACTTCCCCGTATTCCATAAGCTTGGTCAGGAAGTCATGACCGTAGCGATGGCTCAAGGCGTCTCCCCCTTAGGCTTTAATGGTTTCGACCCCAAGGCCTTCAGGCCGAGTGCCGATGAGGCTGAGGCCCGCCGCTCCGTCGCCGATATGGCGGAGTTCAACCGTCACACCGCGAAGACCCATTCGGGCATTTGGCGCGACCTCGCCGTGCGCAAGCGCAAGACCGAGGTTGATGCGCAGATCGCCATCATCGGCACGCTCGGCCAGGAAGCCGGCATCCCAACACCGGCCATCGAAAAGCTGGTCAGCCTGATCCACGACATCGAGGACGGGCGCCGTGAACAATCCTGGTCCAATCTCGACGAGATGCTTGCATCATGAAGCTCGATTTCGCCAATCGCCGTGTCGTCGTGACCGGCGCTGCACAAGGCATCGGTCGTACGATCGTCCAGTCACTTGCGGCTGAGGGCGCGCATGTGTGGGCTCTCGATCTTGATGAGGCAGGCCTTCGCACAGCCGCCGAGGCAGGGGCCAAAGCCACCCGTATCCTCGACCTCGCTGACCGCGCGGCTGTGGCCAGCGCCATGGACGACATGGCGCAGTCTCTGGGCGGCATCGACATTCTCGTAAACTGCGCCGGAGGCGTGCGGGGCCAGGTAGCAAAGCCCGTCGAGGAGGTAAGCGAGCAGGAATGGCTTGTTCTGTTCGAGGCCAATGTGCATGGGGCCTTCTGGTGCTCTCAGGCCGTGGTCCCTCACATGAAACGCCAGAGATTCGGACGCATCGTCAACATCTCATCCGGCGCGGGGCTTCGCCCGAGCCTGACGGGCATCCAGGCTTATACGGCCTCCAAGCACGCGCTCGTCGGATTGACGAAGCAGCTCAGCTTCGAGCTCGGCCCCTACGGCGTCACGGTCAACAGTGTGGCCCCCGGCTTCGTGCTGTCGAACCCGGCCACGCAGCGCCAGTGGGAAAGCTATGGGCCCGAGGGTCAGGCGCGCCTTGTGGAGAGCATCCACACCCGCCGCCTCGGTCATCCGCAGGATATTGCCAACACGGTCATGTTCCTGGCTTCCGACGCCGCCGGCTGGGTTTCCGGCCAGATCATCTCGGTCGATGGCGGCCGCTCGTGATACCTGCTTTTCATTGAAGGATTTGAAACATCATGGACGATATTGGCACTCAGCCCTGGACGTGGGAAGAGCAAACCTGGCGCAGCAAGGTCGAGCATGTGCGCGCCGGACGGTCCATGAAGCCTGACCGATGGAAGAACGGCGCGCGCTGCGCCGTCGCGCTGTCTTTCGATTCCGACCATGAGACCAATGAGCTGCGCGACGGCGGCAAGTCCATCGGCCGCATGTCGCAGGGCCAGTACGGTAACCGCCGGGGCGTGCCGCGCATCCTCAACGCGCTCGCCAAATACGACGCGAAGGCCACATTCTTCGTGCCCGCCGTCGCAGCCCTCCTCTATGAGGACGAGCAGCGCCGCGTCGTGGCTGAAGGGCACGAGATCGGCATTCATGGCTGGATTCATGAACTGAACAGCCAGCTTCCCTATGAGATCGAGCGCGACCTGATGTTCAGATCCGCCGATACCCTGGAGCGGATCACCGGCGTGCGCCCGGTGGGCCTGCGCACTCCCTCATGGGACTTCAGCCCCACGACGCTCCAGATCGAGCGTGAACTCGGGCTGCTCTACGATTCCTCGCTCATGGCCGATGATGACCCCTATGAGCTTCTGGAAAAGGGCGCGCCGACAGGCATCGTCGAGCTGCCGGTGGAATGGATCCGCGATGACGCGGTCTATTTCAATATGCACCGTTTCAATGGTCTTCGCCCCCACACGCCACCCGCCTCCGTTTATGATATCTTCATTCGCGAGTTCGAGCGCGCTTATGAAGAGGGAGGCCTTTTCCTGCTCACCATGCACCCGCATGTGACCGGCTACCGCTCCCGCATCTGGATTTTGGAGAAGCTCTTGGAAGAAATCACGAAGCGCTCCGATGTATGGATCGCCACGCATGCGGAGATCGCTGCCTACGTGAAAGCGGAGTGCCCCTGACATGAAAACCTTGCGCGCAAGGGATGTCGGCCTCGCCTGCGGTGCCCTGCCCGCGGGCCCTCTCAACAGCATCGCGGATGTTCCGGGCGTTCGCGTCGGCCACTGCACCCTCGTTCAGGGCGATATCCGCACCGGCGTGACCGCCGTGCTGCCGCATGGCGGCAATCTCTACCGCAAGAAGCCGATTGCAGCCGCCCACGTTCTGAACGGCTTCGGCAAGAGCGTGGGGCTTGTTCAGGTGGAGGAACTAGGTGTCATCGAGACGCCCATCCTTCTCACCAACACCCTGTCGGTCGGCACCTGCTACACGGCGCTCGTGCGCCATGCCATCGCACATAATCCGGATATCGGCCGCCAGACCGCGACCGTGAACCCGGTCGTGATGGAATGCAACGACGGTTATCTCAATGACATCCAGGCCCTCACGGTCACGGAAGAGGATGCCCACCTCGCCATCGCGGAGGCTTCTTCGCATGTGATGACCGGCTCCGTCGGTGCCGGCTGCGGCATGCGTAGCTTCGGCTTCAAGAGCGGCATCGGCACGTCGTCCCGGCGACTGGATCTCGATGGGCAAAGCTTTCATCTTGGCGTGCTGGTTCTCTCCAATTTCGGCCGTTTGGGAGACCTGCGACTTCCCGATGGCAGAGTTATCGCGCCGCCTCTGACAACGGCGGATGCAAAGGCCCCGGAGAAGGGCTCCATCATCATGATAGCCGCGACAGATATTCCCTTGAGTGACCGGCAACTGAAGCGCGTCATCCGCCGCTCCGGTGCAGGCCTCGCACGCCTCGGCTCCTTCTGGGGCCATGGCAGCGGYGACATCGCGCTCGGGTTCACCACAGCCAACATGATCTCACACGATGAGGGTACGGCGCTCAACGATCTGCGCATTCTCAACGAAAACCGCATCGATCTCCTGTTCGAGGCCATGGCCGATGCGACGCAGGAGGCCGTCCTCGACTCGCTCGTGGCAGCAGGCCCCATGACGGGCCGCGCAGGCCACCATCTGCCCGCCTTCCGCGATGCCCTCCACCTCACATCAAGAGCCTGAAATCCCATGACCGGCACGTCTTCATCCGACACCAATTTCGCTCTCGCCATCCATGGCGGCGCGGGCACGATCCGGCGCAGCACGATGACGCCTGAGCGCGAGGCGGCCTATCACGCGGGCCTGCGCCGCTCACTCGATGCGGGCCGCACCATTCTGGCCGATGGCGGCAGCGCGCTCGATGCTGTGTCGGCGGCCGTGATGGCACTTGAGGACGAGCCGCTCTTCAACGCGGGACGCGGCGCGGTCTACACCTCGGCGGGCAAGCAGGAGATGGATGCGGCGATCATGGACGGACGTGACCGTTCCGCCGGTGCCGTCGCGGGGATCTGCGGCCCCCGCAATCCCATTCTCGCCGCCCGCGCCGTGATGGAACATTCGGGCCATGTGGTTCTCATCGGCGAAAGCGCCATGGAGTTCTGCCGCGCTCAGGGCCTCGCCTTCGAGGAACCGTCCTATTTCTTTACCGAGCAGCGCTGGGAGGCTCTGCAGAAGACCCTCGACATGCGCAATAGCGGCGCGGAGGATCAGGACGAGTCCCGCAAGCACGGCACCGTTGGAGCCGTGGCACGGGACCGGAGTGGCAACCTCGCGGCAGCCACCTCCACCGGCGGCATGACGGCGAAAATGCCCGGGCGCGTCGGTGATAGCCCCGTGATCGGCGCAGGCACCTGGGCCGATAATGAGACCTGCGCCATCTCGGCAACCGGGCATGGAGAGATTTTCATCCGCTACGCCGCAGCCCATGAAATCGCCTCCCGCATGCGCTATGCGGGCCAGTCCCTGGACGACGCCGCGCGCGTGGTCGTGATCGACATGCTGAAGCCCGCCGGCGGCACGGGTGGGATCATCGCCGTGGATTACGCCGGCAACGTCTCCCTGCCCTTCAACTGCTCGGGCATGTATCGCGGCGTCGTGCGCCAGGACGGCAAGCTCATGACTGCGATCTACAAGGAAGCGCTCGTCGAATATCAGGGACCGTAATCCTCTCGATCCTCACATTCATTCCAGCAAAAAGCCCCCGATCCATAATGACCGAGGGCTTTTCACTGCCGAAGGCCCGATGAAGGCCCCTACTCTTCACGGAAGGCCTTGGTCAGATTGTCCGCAACCGGCTTCGTGAGATAAGAGAAGACGGTGCGGTATCCTGTCTGAATGAAGCTTTCGACCGGCATGCCGGGCAGCAGTTTCAGGGAACCCAGACGCTCCCGCTCACCTTCCGCGAACGAGATGCGGACGGGATAATACTGCACCCCTGACCGCTGATCCGTTACCAGATCGGCTGCGATCAAGCTCACCTTGCCTTTGACCTCCGGCGTCGTGCGTTGATTGAAGGCCGACAGCCTGAGCATCGTATCCAAACCGGGCCGCAGCTGGTCGATGTCCTGGGGCGATACCTTCACCTCGATGGAGAGCTCGTCCGCCTCAGGCACGACCAACATCAAGGGCTCGCCGGCATTGATGACACCGCCGATGGTGTGAACGATCGACTGGTGCACAAGGCCATCCTGAGGTGCGCGGATGTCGATGCGCTTCAGCTGATCCTGCGCGGCCACCTTACGCTCGACCAATTCCGCGATCTTCGCCTGAACCTCACGCAGCTCTTTTGACACTTCGCTTCTGAGATCCTGATCGATCTGGATGATCTGAAGCTCCGTTTCGCCGATCCGGCCCTTCGCCTGGGCAATGTTCGAGATGAGCTGCCCGCGCTCGCCGCGCAGGCGTGTCTCCTCACGCTTGAGCGCCGTCACGCGGGTGATGGGCACGAGGTTCTTGCGCCAGAGCTGCTCTACGCCCGTCAACTCGTCCTGAATCAGCTGGATCTCGTCGGCTTTGGCCGTGACCTGAAGCTTGAGGCCGTCGATCTGCTCCTGCAGCTGCGCGATGCGCTCCTTGAGCTGCGCCTTCTGGCCCGCACGCGCCGCACTGCTATCCTCGAAAACGTGGTTCTCGCCCTTGATGAGCTTTGCCAGGTCCGGCTCATGGAGTCGGCTGGTCAATGCCACCGGAAAAGTAACCTGCTTCAGGCCATCGCGCTCCGCTTCGAGGCGGCTTTGGCGCGCGGCTAATTCGTCCAGGCTCTTGGCGACCATGGCGAGGTTGGCACGCGCAACCGTTTCATCCAACCTGATCACCACATCCCCGGCCCGGACCCGGTCGCCATCGCGGGCAAGGATTTCGCCGACGACGCCACCGGTGGGATGCTGAACTTTCTTGACGTGGCTATCGACCACGAGAGTGCCCGGTGCGACGACAGCTCCGGAGAGCTCCGTCACCGCCGCCCATCCACCGAGTCCGCCGACGAGAAAGAACGCGGATGACAGGCCGAGCATCGAATATCGGCGGATGGCGGCACGTGCGCTGAGTTTGGTTTCTGATTTCATGACGCTCTCCCAAATCCTAACCGACTTTTAGAGGGGTGACGGCAGGCATCCGTGGCTCTGCCGCTTGAGGGGCCGGCACAGGGCGCAGGACCTTGCTCAGAACGTCGTCCTTCGGGCCGAAACTCTGCATGCGCCCCTCCGCCATCACGAGAAGCAGATCAACCCCCGCGAGCGCGCTCGGCCGGTGAGCGATCACGATCACGATGCCCCCGCGCGCCCTGACGCTCCTGATCGCGGTGGTGAGCGCCTGCTCGCCTTCGTTGTCGAGGTTCGAGTTCGGCTCGTCGAGCACCACGAGGAAGGGATCGCCGTAGAGAGCCCGGGCGAGCGCGATGCGCTGCCGCTGGCCGCCGGAAAGGGCTGCGCCCGCTTCGCCGACCTGCGTCTCGTAGCCATCGGGCAGCTGCAGGATCATCTCATGGACATTCGCAGCCTGCGCGGCGGCGATGATCGCCTCGGCCTTCGCCTTGCCGTCGAAGCGGGCGATGTTCTGCGCCACAGATCCTGAGAACAATTCGACATCCTGCGGCAGGTAGCCGATGTGACGCCCGAGATCTTCCGGCAGCCATTGCTCGATGGCCGCGCCATCGAAGCGGATCTTGCCGCGCCAGGTCGGCCACACACCGACGATCATTCGTGCGAGCGAGGACTTGCCGGAGGCGCTGGGGCCGATGATGCCCAATCCACTGCCCGCCGTCAGATCGAAGGACAGATCCTGGATGACGATTCGCTTGCCGCCCGGTGCTCCCACCGCCGCGCTCTCCACGGTCACGGCAGAACGCGGCGCGGGCAGCTTGAGAGGCGCTTCGCCGCGGGCATTGGCCTCGATCACGGTCTTCAGCCGACGCCAGCCTTGGCGGGCGCTGACAAAGCCCTTCCAGTTGGCAATGGCCAGCTCCACCGGAGCGAGAGCGCGGGACGTGAGAATGGAGCTCGCGATCATGATGCCGCCCGTGGCCTGCCCATCGATGACGAGATAGGCGCCGACCGCCAGCACGGCCGATTGCAGCATCATGCGCAGCACCTTGGACATGGCGCCGAAACCGCCGGCCACATCCGATGTGCGCTGCTGGTGGGCGAGATAGCTCGAATTCGCATCGCCCCACAGCGTGCCGATCCGCTGCCCCATTCCCATGGCGCGCACTACTTCCGCGTTGCGGCGTGCACCCTCGGAAATTCCGTTCCGTACAAGGCCCGCGCTCACGGCGGCTTTGGCTGCATCGCGGGTCATGAGCTCGGTGAGGAGCGTGACCATCACGAGCAGGCATGCTCCGCCGACAGCGACGGCGCCAAGCCAGGGATGGAAGGCGAAGCACATGAAGAGATAAAGCGGCATCCATGGAAGATCGAAGAGCGCGGTCGGGCCTCCGCCTGCCAGGAAAGCACGCAGCTGGTCGAGATCGCGCAGGGGCTGCTGCCCGTCGCCTTCGACTTTTCCTTTGAGGGGTGCATTGAGCTGCCCCTGGAAAATCTGCTGACTGAGATCCTCATCCACGGCCGCGCCGACCCGTGCCAGGATGCGGCCACGCACCATGTCGAACAGCCCTTGGAAGAGATAGAGAACCACGATGATGATCGAGAGGCCGACCAGCGTGGGAATGCTCCGGCTGGGGAGCACGCGGTCATAGACCTCCATCATGAAGATCGAACCGGAGAGATAGAGCAGGTTGACGAGGCCGCTCAGGACAGCGACGCCGATGAAGGCACCGCGACAGGAGGCCAGAAGGCTTGGGCTTTTCTTGGAAAGGTGTGTCATCGGCGTTGCCTCGAAAGATGGGGTCGTCCGGTGCCTCGCTTGGCCTCAAGGGATGCACCGCGACATTCTGTAAGGATCCCCGCCGGGAGGGTTTGGGGGGAGTGCTCCCGGCGGGGCCATTCGATCTCAAGCAGGGCTGATCAGAAGATGAAGTCGCTGCTGTCGAGATCGGATGCGTTGACACCCTTGAGCACGAGGATACTCGTGTCATGCTGGATGAGGGTGTCTCTGCCCTCCTGTCGGATGTCCAGGTCCGACAAGCCGTTGACACCATTGAGGCGGCTCACGTCGATGTCGTCCTGACCATGGCGGAAGTCGGTCACCACATCGCGGCCACCACCCTTCTGGAAGACGAAGGTGTCCGCTCCCRTGCCGCCGGTGAGGCGGTCGTCGCCCGCTCCACCCTTGAGGACGTCGTCGCCGGCGCCGCCGTTGACCCGGTCACGGCCGGAGCCGCCGTCGAGCGTGTCGTTACCGCTCATGCCCCGGAGCGTATCGTGACCGCGTCCGCCCTTGAGCACGTTGTGTCCGCCGTTGCCCATCAGGAAGTTGTCGAGGCTGTTGCCGGTGCCGTCGAGGTTTTCCGACCCCGTCAGGATGAGCTTTTCGACATGGGTGCCGGAGAGGGAGAAGGATACGCCAGCTTTCACCGTGTCGATGCCCTGCCCTCTGGTCTCGAAGACCCGGTCACCCTGGTCATCGACGAAGTAGACATCGTTGCCGCGTCCACCCCACATCCGGTCGGCGCCGACGCCACCGTCGATACGGTCGTTGCCGTCACCGCCGTGGAGTCTGTCGTTGCCTTCGAGCCCGTTGACACGGTCATGGCCCTTGCCTGCCCTGATCGTATCGTCCTCGGCACTGCCGGAAACGCTCTGAGAGCGTGACGATCCGGAGGCCCACGTGATGCCTTGCAGATCCTCGATATGGATCGTGAAGGTTTCCTCGTGAGTTTCGCCATCGGTCATGGCAACAACAGTCAACTGGTGCGTTGAAGCCTTCTCGAAGTCGACCTGTGCTCCCTGTCTGAGGACGACCTGGTTGCCCTGGATCTCGTACAGGTCAGCCTGAGCCCCCTGAAGCGAGTAAGTGACACCGCCTACCTCTTCGGATCCGAGCACCGCCAGCGTTGCAACCACCGTGCCCGCCGTCACGTTCTCGGCCACGCTCAACGAGCGAGCCGCGACCAGCCCCGCCGGATTCCCCGCTGCCTGCACATTGGTGATCCCGGCGAAGTCCGCAGCCGTCAAATTATGCTGACCGCGGATCGCAATCTCGAAGAAGACCGGATTTCCGAAGGCGCCCAATGTGCCGGTTGCGCGTCCCTCGACGATGGTGTGCATCACCCCATTGACGGTTTCGTGCCGATAACGAACCTGCCCGTTCTGCGTGAACGCAGCGTTTCCGATGAAGGTGAAGTCCTGATCTCCGCCGCCCGAGATAATGGCAAGGTTCGCATCGATGCCGTCGATATCGATCAGATCCTGGCCCTGCACGAAGTCGGTGATGACGTCGCGTCCGTTGATCCCGGTGCCGGTATCACCATCGTCGAAGACGAACCGGTCCGCTCCGGCACCGCCGGTCATGGTGTCCCGCCCGCTTCCGCCGGTGATGGTATCGTTGCCGGCATCGCCGAACAGGCTGTCGTTTCCACCTGCACCCGAAACCGAGTCGTTGCCGACATGGCCGCGAAGCAGGTTGTCGTTGCCGTCACCCAGAAGGGTGTCGTTCCCACGGCCGCCGATGACGTTCTCGATGCCTGAGAGGCTATCGGTTCCAGCTGCCCCGCTGGTGCCACTGGTCGTGTCCGCCAAGTTCACCGTGACATTGCCGTTTACCCGGCGCATGTCGTAGGTGTCGATGCCGGCACCGCCGTTATAGGTATCGTTGCCGTCGTTGTTCTCTGCCACGATGATGTCGTTGCCGTTTCCGGCTGCACCATTGCCAGCGACCGTATCGTTACCCGCACCGCCGAAGATGATGTCATCGCCACCGTTCGGGGTGATCGTGTCGTTGCCACCTTCCGCGTGGAACTGCTCCGCGCGGTTGGTATTCTGACCCGTACCGCCGGTCAGGGTGTTGTTCCCGACGGTGCCGTTCACGTCAAAGTATGGCAGCAGGTCGAGGGTGGCCGTGGTGTTCACCGATGTCCCGCCACCATTGACGGTGAAGGAAATCGTCACCCCGGTCTCGTCATCGAKCGCAGGGGTGTAGTCGTAAGTGCCATCTCCATTGCTGACGATGGTGCCCTTGCCTGCGGGAACGGTGACGTTGCTGACGGTGAGCCCTGCGGTCGAGCCGTCGAGGTTGGCGTTCGCCAGGAGCTCCTCCAGAGTAATGGTGCGAACCATGTCCTCGGCGGAGGCAGGGAGCGTGACCGGGCCGGTCACAACCAGCTCAGGCACGTCGGCGATGTTGACGGTAAGATCGATGGTATCGGTTGCGAAACCGTCGCTGACCGTGATCGTCAGGGTCTGACTCGCTTGCCCGAGGGCAAGGAGAGCCTCGTAGTCCGGCGAAGCCGTCAGGGAGATCCGCCCGGTCGCCGCGTCGATGGCGAAGAGGCCGCTCCCGTTGCCAGCGCTGATCGAGTAGACCAGCGTGTCGGCGGCATTGGCATCGGTCGCATCGATGTCCACGACCGTCGTGTTGACGGGCGAGTTCTCGTTAACCGAGAGCGTGATGTCGTTGCCGCCGTTATTGCTGATTTCCGGTGCCACATTGACCAGTTCTTTGAAACTGATGGTGCCGTCAGCGAACTGGAACTGCTCGACCCGGTGAACCCGGTCACCAATCTCCGAGGAGTCGATGCCCCGGTTGTCGATGATCCGAACGGAGTCGGCGTCGAGCTGGATGACCGTGTAGTCGTCACGATTACCAGTATACACCGCCGTATCGACATCGCCCTCGTTGTTTGCGACCAGGATCTCGCGAATGATCTTGAGCTGCCCTGGATTGAGGGTTCGGTCGAGCATCAGGTCATGGAGCGGCCTGCCGCCATAGAGCGAACCGCCGCTTGCATTGGTGACCGGTCCACCCATGGTCTCAGCCGAGCCGATCAGGGCACCGGAGGCGTTATAGATGCCGATGCGGACGTTGAGCCAGGCATCGCCGTCGATCACGTCGTCACCGCCACGACCTTCGATGGTGTCGCTGCCGCCACCGCCGATGAGGATATTGCCGCTCTGGAACGCGATGACCTTCTCCAGATCGCCGCTGGTTGGAGCTGCCGCCACCATGTCGCCGAGGAGATCGCGCAGACCTGTGATGCGGTTTACGCCAGCTTGGCTCAGCTCGTTGTTGGTGAATACGGTCTCGACCGCGTCGCCATTGGCTCCGGGAGGAGGCACTTCCGCATTCGGGTCACCCCGGTTGTCACCCCGCAGGACGTCATTGTTCTTCCAGCCCGAGAGTGCTTCGACCTGGTCGAACCGATCCCGGAGGATATCCTGCTCAGCCGTAGTGAAGATGGGTGTCAGCAGGTCTGAATCGGCGGCCTCGTTATTGAACTTATGGATCGACCAATCGTAGCCGAACATGCCCTCGTTGCGCATGACGCTCTCGCCCTGGACCATGATGTCGTCGCCGGATTCGGCGTCGAAATCATGCTCGTTCTGGCCGGCGAACATGACGTCGTGGCCGAGGATCGACGAGTTGAAGTTCAGATCCGAGTTGTCGCCGGCTGTCGTATCGAAACCGTTGCCAGCCTCGATCCAGTCGTCACCCTCGTTGCCGAGCAGGAAGTCGCCGCCGTCACCGCCTAGGATGAAGTCGTTACCCGTACCGCCGAACACCTCCTTACCGTCCGGGCCTGCCATGATGAAGTCCTGGCCCTCGTTGCCGAAGATCAAAGCCAGGCCGCTGCCGCCATGGATGACGTCATTGCCCTCTTCACCGTGGAGCATGTCGACCTCACCGATATCCGTGCCGGAATTGGTGATGATGTCATCGCCCTTGCCGCCGTGGATCTTGTCCACGCCGTAGCCGGCTTCGATCTTGTCGTCGCCGTCGCGACCCCAGACCGAGTCGTCGCCGCCGCCGGCCACGATATGGTCGTTACCGTTGGTGCCCTGGATGAGCACGTGATCGTTGCCGTTGTAGCGAATGTACTCGGCAATGCCGTCGCCATCGGCATCGACACGCTCGACGAGATCGGAAATCGCGGCGAGGAAGGGATCGTCGTGCGTCGGGTCCGTGTGGCCGAACATCATCTGCACATTGCCGTCCACATACAGGACGTGGTCGGGCACCGAGAAGATATCGCCCGGCAACGCATAGCCTGTTTCGCCCAGATCCGTATTGTTCAGCACGATCTTGGCGAGGGAGTTGTTCTCCAGCTCATTGAGGAAGTTGAGACCCTGAACGCGAGACAGGTAATAGAACCGATCGGCATTCTGCAGGTTCTCGAGCTGCAGCTCGAAGACGAACGAGAAGGTCGAGCCCAGCATGCCGCCGAAGGCCATCTTCTTCTCGGCCATGCCGCCGACCCAGAGGTCGACATCCTCCAAGCCGCCGAGCTTTCCTCCGGCGTAGGCACCCGTGGCATTGAGGAAGGCAAGCCGGTCCTCCGGCGCGCCCGCCCCGCCGAACACGATCTTCCAGGCGGCGTCACGCTTGGCGTCTGCCGTCGTCGCGTTCATGATCGAGATATGCGTGCCGTAGGCCGCGATGAAGTTCACGATGGACGCCGGGTTCTTCAGGTTGAGCATGAAGTCGGTCCAGCTCGTATAGGGATCGAGCTGAGTATCGCCGCTCGCGATTTCCCTGAACTGGCGACGGGCCTCGTTCAATGACGGGATGCCGGTTTCACGCCCGCGAGCGATATTCAACGCCGCGAGGTCGAGCGGGATGCCGAGGAGCTGGTTACGAAGCACGCCGGTAACGAACTCGTCGATCTCGTTGCCGACCTGGCTGGTCATGCCGCGCACGATGGCGCCTGCGGCCTGACTGTGATCCAGACCATCGGCGCCGAAGGCCAGCGGATTCAGGAAGGCCTCGAAGAGGTCCAGGTTGCTCGCGCTGCCATCGGCGTTGGTCTGATCGACCGTTTCCCGCAGCATCGAGTGACCGAAGCGGTAGACCACATGGGCGAACTCGGCAAAAATTGCCGGGTCGATATCCATGGACGGCTGGAAGACGAAGGCATCCACGTCCGGCTGGATCTTGCGAGCGAATTCTTCGAACACGAGGTGCTGGTACTGCATCTCGGTGGTGAAGCGGGCGGCCTGGAACAGGCGCTCGCCGTCCCATGCGAGGCTATCCGCGAAGGCCTTGACGGCCTCGGCATCCGTCGGGTCCGGGAGAGCGGTGCCCGCCTCCAACGGATTGCGGAGCCATTCGTTGAGGAAGTCGAGATCGCCGGACTCGATGGCGCGGGTCTTGACCTGTTCCACCATATGGTTGTGTTCGGAGTGGAACACGTGGTGGACGGCGGTCAGGCCGATATTCTCGTTACCGCGTCCGTCACCCGTGATGTAATGGGCATCGAGCAGCTCGTTGTCGTACGAGGTCTGGTTGCCTCGCATGTCATATGCGCCAGTGTAGCCGACCGCATCATCGTTATCCTGAGGCAGCATGACGCCGGTCGAAGTCTTCGGGCCAGCCGCGTGGGCAATGTCGTCGAGGAAGGCGTGGCCGGTGCGAACTGCATTGGCTGTCGAGATCGGGCTTGCCGGATTGCCTTCCACGAACACGTCGGCATTGGCTCCTTCGCCGCCGAACGCGTTGTCGGCGCCGAGCGAAACCACCATCTGCGGGAAGCCGTTTTCGCCGCGCACGAACTCGCCATAGGCGTCCATGACGAACATCGGAATGTTCGTGATGTCTCCATCCGTCAGGTTGATGCCAAGCACTTCGCGAGCCTGAGCCTTCACATCGGCCCAGGTGGCAAGGCCGCCCTTATCGCCTTCGAGTAACAGACCAGTTGCGAGAGGCTTGCCGTCAACCACAGCATATTCACGCATGAAAAGCTGCTTCGATGCGTGGGAACTGTAGGTCTGGTTCTGGTCGACCCATGGCGTCGTCAGGTTTTCGGGATTGGCAGGCGCGCGGGTCAGCACCATGAAGTTGGTGTGCGGGCTGGCCGGGTTATACAGCGGGTCATCCTCTTGAAGCGGAATATATACCGTTCCGTTGCCGCCCTTCGGCACCAGATCGAGACCGTGGTCGAAGAACTGGCCGAAGAGGGTGAACCAGCTGTTGTACTGAGCCGACAGGCCTTCGTCGGGAGATACGTTGGGAAGCACCACGCTGTTGTTGTCGACGACGACGCCGTTATCGTCGAGCAGCTTATCCAAGATAATCTGGGCAGCAGCGACAGCGGCATCGCCGTTAGCAGCCAGGGCATCATCGAGTGCTTGCTGAGCCTGATCGACCTCTGCCGCCTTTTCTGCTGCATTGGCGGCTTTCGTCTCCGCGATACCGGCGGAAGCCTGGGCCTCCTGGCCTCGGGTCGTGGCAAGAGCTTCGGCCTCGCCGAATTCTGTCTGCTTCGTCAGGAAGTTCGCGAGCGCCTCGGCATAGCCTTCCTGCTGATCATCCGGGACGATGCCGTCGATCAGAAATGCGGTCAGGTCATCCAGCGCCTGATCTGCAACAGTCTCGGCGAGTTGAGCATCCGCAACGGCGGCTTCGTATGCAGCTTGATCGGCATCCGCTTCAGTCTGCGCCGCATCGGCAGCAGCCTGTGCCAAATCAGCCGCGGCTTGAGCATCCTCCACAGCCTGCTCGAGCGCCGAAATGTCACCACCTGAATTTTCAGCGTTCTCGATGGCCGCATCGAGGGTTTCCTTGGCCGCGCGAATGGCCTGCGTTGTCGTCAAAAGCGCCTGGCCGGTAACGCCGGCATAGCTCAATGCCGCATAGATGGCGGCGGGGTTGTCCAGCGACTGATCGACGATCAGATTCGAGATGATGCGCGGGTCTGCGTCTACGACGTTTCCGGCGTTACCGTAGTTGTTATTGTTCATCGTGACGGAGTTCTGAGGCGTTCCGAAGACGATCTGATCGTCCTGCTCGTCGCGCCAGTAGGGATCCGTCAGTTGTCCGAAGGGCGTGTCCGAAGCGCCCCATTCATTGCGTCCATCGACGAGATTGTTGTAGCTGCCATCGACCGTGCGCAGGCCGTAGGGAGACAGCGTCGTCGGAACAGCCAGCGCTCCGCCTTCCGCGACGACGTTGCCGTCCGCATCGACGCGGATTTCGGTCAACTTCTTCGCGYCCTCACCTGAATGAGCTGACGAGTTGGCCTCAGCGATTTTGATCTGCTTCAGAATGAATTCGAGATCGTGCCTGACGAGATTGACCATAGTTTCCCTCCCAATCTATCGCCGCAAAATTGACGGCTACCAGACACATTCTGGTCAAAGAGGGAGGCTGCTCACTAGACGGTCTGAGGTCCTATTGCCGGCAAAGGGACCTAGGTCCGATAGTGATCTCAAGGTCATCCGGGACCTTGGTCGACCACTCGACCAAAGTCCACTACGATACAACATCAAAGCCGATCACATCGACATCATTACTTTCACCGGCAGACACAAATTCCTATTATCGTTATCTCATTATTATAACATTTGTTATTCGTTCGCACCCTGGCGCCCTCGGCATCGATGAACTACCTCTTTCGGGTAGTATTTACAGCCATGGAAGCTCGGCTCTACTTTGGAAAGCCTCTAAGCAGACCCCGTCCAGAAGGGTCCGTGCGGAGGTCAGAGGGATCGCCGCGGTGTACGTTTCTCAAGGTGCTAGGCTCGAAACGGATCCAGGGTCAAAACCTGGACGACGAATGAGCCTCAGCGGGCAATTCCTTCTCACGGCTTTCGCGGTAATGCTGGTCGGAATGCTGGCGTTGGGCACCTGGGTCTCATGGCAGATCGAGAAAAGCGTTTCAGATTTCAAAGCCGCATCCGCCGCACTCACCGTCAGCAGCTTCATCACGCCCCATCTTCAGGAACTCGCATTCCGCGGGACTCTGTCCGAGAAGACCATCAGCGACCTTGATCGGGACATGGAGCGGCCCGATCTTCGCACGAACATCCTGTCGCTGAGAGTCTGGAGGCGCGATGGGGTGATTGTCTATAGCAGCGCCCAGACACTCGTCGGAGAACGACTCGAACAGGCACCGGCCTCTCAAGCCGTATGGGCTGGCACCATCTCGGTGCAGTTCGAGGACGCTTCCCAGGAAGCGCATATCGATCAGCGGGATGCGGGCCATGCGCACTTCAAGGTCTTCGCTCCCATCCGCGAGAGCGAAACCGGCAAGATCATTGCCGCCGTCGAGTTTCACGAGCGCGCGCAAGCGCTGGAGGCCGAGCTCGTCGCGGCCGAGTGGCAAACCTGGATCGCCACGATCCTGATCACGTTGAACATGATGGGCGCGTTGTTCGTGATCGTGGCCAATGGCAGCAAGACTATCGACCATCAGCGTGCGGCGCTCAGCATGCGCGTGGCGCAGTTGTCAGGCCTGCTCAAGCAGAACCGCGTCCTGCACGAGCGAATCGAGCGTGCGGCGCAGAATGCAACGGAAAGTAACGAGCGCTTTCTACGGCAGATGGGATATGACCTGCATGACGGCGTTGCCCAATTGGTCAGCCTTGCTCTGCTGCGCCTGAGCAAGGTTCATGGCAGCCCGCAAGACTATGACAATCTGGGGCGAACGCAAAAGGCCCTGTCGGATGCACTCACCGACATCAGAAACATCTGCAAGGGTCTCCTCCTCCCGGAAGTCGAGAAACTGTCCTTGAGGGAAGCATTGACCTTCATGATCCGTCTTCATGAACGCACGACGGGAACGAGCATCATCTGCAACATCGCCGAACTACCGGAACAGGCTCCGCAATTCGTGAAAATCGCCCTGTGCCGCTTCGTGCAGGAAGGGCTCAACAACGCCTTCAAGCACGCGGGCGGCCGGGGCCAGAAGGTCGACATTACCTGGGATGGAATCTCCATCGACATCGAGGTTTCGGACAAGGGTCCGGGCATGTGCGATCCAGAGGGCCAGATGAAGCAGCCGGGCTTCGGCCTGGCGGGACTTCGGGACCGGATCGAGAGCATCGGTGGAACCGTGAACATGAGAAGCAGGCCGGAAGCAGGAACCTGCATCAAGGCATCCCTGCCTCTGACCATGGGAGTGGCGGATGCAGCGTAAGATCCGCGTCGGGGTCGTGGACGACCACATGCTCTACCGGGATGGGGTGGTCTTCGCCCTGGAATCAGAGGCCGATATCGAGGTTGTCGGCGAGGGCGGCACAGCTGCCGATGCTGTTCAGATCGCCGAGGAGCACACCCCCGATGTTCTGCTTCTCGACATGAACATGCCGGGCGGCGGGATCAACGCCGCCGCCAGGATCGCGCTGCGCTATCCCGCGACGAAGACGCTGATGCTCACGGTCGTCGATGACGAGGAGGAAGTCCGCAGCGCCTTGCGGAAGGGAGCGCGCGGTTATCTTCTCAAGGGGACCAGCAGTTCCGAACTCGTGAATGCCATCCGCACCGTCGACAAAGGCCAAAGCTATGTGTCGCCGAGCTTCGCGGCGCAGCTCTTCATGTCGAGAATCACGGAGACTCGTGAACCATCGACCCCAAGCCGCTTCCCCGAAGTCACCGCGCGCGAGGAGCAGATACTGATGCTGATCCTCCAGGGTTTCAGCAACCGGCGCATCGGCGATGAGCTCGGCCTGACGGAGAAGACGGTCAAAAGCTACGTGACCGCCATCATGGAAAAGCTAGGTGTCAGAAACCGCGTCGAGGTCGCCATGGTCGCTGCGACGAGGTTATAC
>NZ_JBFUMH010000037.1:0-41208 GCF_054049475.1 Microvirga sp. P5_D2
GTCTAAGCGTTCATCTTACCCCATGCCCTCCACCCGCAAGACCTACATCCGTGATGACGGCGTCGTCATGATAGAGATAAGCCCCAATCTCTACGTTGAAGAGAGCATCGCTGAGAAGCTGGGGCTATTGAGGTAATTACGCCGATAAGTCCAGGCTGATCAGGTCTTTGGACCCGCGCCAAGCGGTATAGAAGTCGCCATTCCTATCGTGAATATAGACATTACGATGATGGGAAACCTCGCCACGATGCGCYGAGGCGACAGCAAATTTGAGGGCATTCGTACGAAGATAAAAGGCACCGAGATCGCGTCCGTTATGAATGACGGACCAGCGACGGTCGCGATACGCAACACAGTACGCTTCGTGGGGCATGGGCTCCTCCGAAGTGGATGGGTGACGGAATCGTGTGGGGTCGTGCTAACTGGATCTGGAAGCTTATGCAACCCGCAAGGCTCAGCTAGTATGGCCAGGGCAGGTTAATGATCCGTAGACCCGTCGGAAGCGGGAATAAAGGCGATCTTCTGATCGTGCTTCCAGAGCTCGATGGCATATCCCCGCTCTCTGGATACAGGACGACACTGATCAATCGCCTCTTGATCGGTTGAGCTGAAGATCTCGACAAAACCTATAAATCGACCTTGGTCATTAACCAGGTAAGCCCGGTAAGCGTGACAAGCCTCGGCATTATTGGTTGAAGGATGCCTCTCAATCATACCCACCTCCACAAGTGCGCGGCTACTCCCTGAATCGGTAAGCAGCATTCACTTCTGTGGCTGGATGTCTATTCGACCAGATGGTCTATGGGAGCTGATGATAATCGAGATCGCTCCCGRCCTGTACGTTGAGGTGTCGCTGGCCGAGAGGCTGGGGTTGTTAAGGTAAGGCTCCCCCAATCAGTCTCTGGCCTCTGGGATGTGCTCAAGATCATCGGCAGAGAATGCCTCTTCTTGAACGGCCGACTTATCGAACCAGCGGCATATGACCCAGTCCTCATCAATCTCAACAACCGTCATGTTATGTTCGGGGCGACCTTTGAGGCGCACAGCATCGCCAATGTTGAACGGCATAGATTGGTTTCTCCAGGGCCTCCTTTTGGAAAGCACCTGCATGGCAAATGCAAGGCGCAGAGACGAGCCCTGAGTAGAGACATTCACCTGACCTGAATGCCCAAGCCCTTAGATCATCGAGCAAGGCAGGGAGAGCACGACGCCAAGCGCAGGACAGAGTGGTAGACCGACATGGCCGTTCAGCTTCGGATCGATACGGTTGATGTGTCGCGCCTTGCCAATCTCATGGCGTCGGTCGGCAAGAAAGCGCCGGTCGCTATTGCAAGAGCCCTGAACCACACGGGCAACAAAGCCCGCACTGCGATGATCAAGTCGCTGACAACCCAGACGGGGTTGAAGCGGAAGACGATTGCGAAGGCCCTGAAGACCAGGCGAGCTGCGCAGCGCGGCGACCTGACATACACGATCACCTCACGCGGTGGAGACATCAGCCTCAAGTACTTCAACCCCCGTGAGGCCAGCGGCGGCGTCACTGCCTATCCCTTGGGGAGGCGGAAGCACTATCCCGGCTTCTTCATGAAGAGCGGCCGGTCGAAGCGCTATAGCAAGGGCTTCATCGGGCCGATCAAAGGTCGACGCTTGCTCAAGAAGCTGGGAGGCCATGTCTACCAGAACGTCGAAGGCGGAGAGTGGACAGGCAAGATGGATCTGCAAGACAGCGGAGTTGTCATTCCCGAGCAGATGGTCACAGGCGCGACCGAGAAGGCTTTCTACGATGTTGCCCAGCGTGACCTTGCAGACCGCCTCGGGCATGAGCTGCTACGGGTTCTGAGCGGGAAGTAATGGGCCGTCCTAAATGATACACCATGTCGTATATCGCGTGATGATGTTGCAGTATCGTGACATGTAACACCATTGCGGGTCCCTCTGGAACACCCCCTTATGCGGGCGGAGAACGGCCCGAGATTTCGCTAGTTTTGGTACAAAATTTCAAGGTGAACGCTAGTGCCTCGGGGCATCAGTCTCAGTGAGCTAGCCCGCCGTCTTGACCGCGCAAAATCCGGGCTGTCCAAGCTGGCCAAGAATGGGCAAATCCCAAGGCTGGCAGACGGTTCGTTCGATGAAGCTGCTGTTCGGTTGGCTCTTGAGGCGAACACGGATCCGGCTCGTCGGAAGACCGTTCATCGTTCGCTTGACGTGGTGAACGGTGAACGGAGTGAACGCACGCCCGTCGTTCGCACCGAAGACGAGGCGAGGGCAGCGGTTGGTCTGATCATCAAGGTGCTGCGTTCTGAGGGGTCGACTGTTGAGGAAGATGCTGAGGTCGACTTCGGCATGGCCCGAACGGCCGACACGATCCTCAAGGCCTATGAACGCGATTTGAAGATGAAGCAGCGGCGCAAGGAACTCGTGCCGCTCGTCAAAGTCCAGGAACACGTAGAGAAGGCTTTCATCGGCTTCCGGCAAGTCGTCCAGCGGCTGCCAACGCGCCATGTGGCGGCGATTGCTGCTGAGGTCGGATGCGATCCGGCTTTACTCGATGCGGCTCTCTCGAAAGCCATAGCGGCGGAACTCGATGCTCTCTCAAGCCCGGTGGTCCGAGCCTGACGCCGCCTATCAGGGCGCGGAGGCTATTGAGGACGCCATTCGTAAGTCACTTCAGCCCGATCCGGTTCTGACCGTCTCGGAGTGGGCTGACCGCTACAGGATCTTGTCGACGAAGCTGGCTGCTGAGGCTGGTCCTTATCGGACGGACCGGACGCCGTTCCTGCGGGAAGTGATGGACGCTCTCTCGCCAACGCATCCGGCCCGTCGGATTGTCTTCATGAAAGGCGCTCAGGTCGGGGCCACAGAAGCAGGCAACAACTGGCTTGGGTACATCGTCCATTGGTCACCGGCGCCGGTCATGGGCGTCTGGCCCACAGTCGACACCGCAAAGAAAGTTTCTCAGCAGCGCATCGGGCCTCTCATTGAGGACAGCCCGGAACTTGCGAAGCTGATCGCGCCGGCTAAGCAGAAGGACAGCGGCAACACGGTTCTCGCGAAGAGCTTCCCCGGTGGCATCCTCGTGATGACCGGCGCCAACTCAGCGGTTGGTCTGCGCTCCATGCCGGCGCGCTACGCCTTCTGTGACGAGATCGACGCTTACCCGGGCGATGTGGACGGGGAGGGCGACCCGATTGCTCTCGTCGCCAACCGTACGACGACCTTCGGGCGGACGGCGAAGATGTTTTTGGTCTCGACGCCAACGGTACATGGGGAATCCCGCATCGAACGCGAGTTCGAGATGTCGGACCAGAGGCGGTACTTCGTACCATGCCCCCACTGTAAGGAGCGGCAGTGGTTGCAGTTTGAGCGGCTTCGGTGGGAGCGCGGGCAACCAGAGACGGTTCATTATGTTTGCGAGCATTGCGGTGCTCTGATCGAAGAACGACACAAGGCGACGATGCTGCCGGAAGGGATTTGGCAGCCGACGGCAGAGCCGAAGGATCCTGGCACCGTTGGGTTTCATATTTCAGCGCTCTACTCGCCCCTTGGGTGGATGTCCTGGGAGGATATCGCTCGGGAATGGGAAGCAGCGCAGGGTGACGTCTCAAGGCTCAAGACCTTCAAGAACACCCGTCTCGGCGAGACGTGGTTCGAGCAGGGCGAGCAAGTCGACTGGGAGCGGATTTACGAGCGGCGGGAATCTTGGAAGCCTGGGACGCTGCCATCCGGAGTGACGCTTCTTCTAGGCGCTGTCGACGTTCAGGCCAGTCCAGCCCGTGTAGAGCTTCATGTCTGGGGGTTTGGCGAAGACCTGGAAAGTTGGGCCATTGATCGGCGGGTTTCATACGGAACGGCTGACGATCCCAAGACCTGGGAGATGATCGAGGAGGCGCTCGAGGATACGTGGATTCACGCATCCGGAGCAGAACTGAAGTTGGACCTGCTTGCTGTCGATACAGGCGATCAGACAACGGCGGTCTATTCCTGGATCTCGAAGCAGGACCAAAGCCGCGTATACGCCGTCAAGGGCAAACGGGGTTATGAAATTAATGCCCCTGTCGGGGCGCCCACGAACATCCCGTTCGGCACTCGAAAGAGGGCTATCCGTCTTCGGTCGGTGACAGGCGATGTCTTCAAGGCAGAGCTCTACCGCTTTCTCGCGCTCTCGCGTCCTACCGATGAGGAGATCGCGGAGAACGGATTCCCGCCGGGCTACGTCCATGTTCCGGACTTCATGGATGCCGACTGGTGCAAGCAGCTGACCGCTGAGAAGCGGATCCGCCGCAGCACTGGCCGGTACGAATGGAAGAAAGAGCACGATCGCAACGAGGCTTTGGATTGTCGGGTATATGCCCGTGCGGCTCTGTGGACGATGGGTGTTGCAGCCTGGAAGGCAAGCCGGTGGGCATCGCTGAGGTCTATCAGGGGCCTGGATCACGAGGCCAAAGAGAATGATGCGCCGCGGGCACAGCAAATACCCGCAGGGGTGATGCGTCCGGCACGCCGGGTGGTTCGTAGCGGCTACATGGGACGATAGATATGGCCACTGTCCAGGAAGAGTTGATCGCGGCTATCGCTACCATCAACCGCAAGCTCGAGCGGGGCGTAACGCGCTTGGCCGACGGCGAACGACAGATCCAGTACGATCACGACACCCTGCGCAAGAGGAAGGCTGAGCTTGAGGCGGAACTGGCATTGCTCCTGACCGGGGGCAAGACAGTGCGCCGCGTGCTCACCTATTCAACCAAGGGATATTGACTGAGATGGGTTGGCTCAACCGCATCATGCGCCGTGGCGAGGCGAAGGCCTTCGTCGGTGGCTATGAGGCCAGCCGACTGGCTCGTCGTCTTCGGGGCTGGAACGCCGAGAAACGCAATATCAACGCCCTCCTGACTGCGGGCGGTGACCTGCTTCGAGCCCGTGCGCGCCAGTTGTGCCGGGAGAATCCATACGCCGCGAACGCGTGTGAATCCTTCGTGGCGGCGGCAGTCGGCACCGGTATTAAGCCGTCGTCTCTCATTGAGGATGCAGCGCTCAAGGCGACAATTCAGGCCGCGTGGCTGCGGTGGACCGACGAGGCCGATGCGGATGGACTGACGGACTTTTATGGTCTGCAGGCGCTCGCCGCTCGTGCCATGTTCGAGGCAGGCGAATGCTTTATCCGCTTCCGGCCACGTCGCGCCGAGGATGGATTGTCGGTTCCGCTGCAGCTCCAGTTGCTGGAATCAGAGCATCTTCCTTTCGACCACAACGAGACATCCCCCAATGGCCGGGTCATACGGGCTGGCATCGAGTTTGATGCGATCGGTCGGCGGGTGGCCTATCATTTCTTACGCGACCATCCAGGTGACTACGGCACCGGCTTTGGCAATCTGGAGAAGACCATAGTTCCGGCTTCCGAGGTCATGCACCTCTATCGGCCGCTTCGTCCTGGTCAGATCCGAGGACAACCCGGCATCACGCCCGGTATGATCCGTCTCTATCTGCTCGATCAGTACGACGACGCTGAACTTGATCGGAAGCGAGTCGCAGCAATGTTCGCGGGTTTCATCACGAAGCCTACCGCTCAGGACGAAGGGCCGCTCAAGGGCGATCCAAGTTTGATGCCCGACACGAGCGTGGCTGAACTGGAGCCCGGCACCATGCACGTCCTTCTCGAAGGAGAGGACATCAAGTTTTCGAACCCTACGGAAGTTGGCGGGTCTTATGAGGCCTTTCAGTATAGAAGCCTCCTCGCCATCGCGGCTGCGGTTGGCTTGCCCTATCACGCCGTGACGGCAGACGTAGCCAAGGCCAACTACTCAAGCCTGCGCGGGGCTCAAGTCGAGTTCCGGCGCCGTATGGATCAGTTCCAGCACGCCACGCTCATTTACCAGATGTGCCGGCCTGTCTGGCAACGCTGGTTTGAGACGGCGGTGCTTGCTGGGGCCATTTCGGGGCTAACAACTCGGCGATTCACTCAAGAGGCGGCAGCGCTCACGCCAGCCAAGTGGATCCCGCCGAAGTGGGATTGGGTCGATCCGCTCAAGGATCGCCAAGCCCAAGCATTGGCTGAGGACCGTGGTTGGACGGCTCGGTCTGACAGCATCGAGGCCGAGGGCTTCGATCCGGAAGAGGTCGACGCGCGTATCAAGGCCGATCAGGAGCGCGAGGAGCGCCTCGGGATCAAGCTGGCAGCGAAGGTGGAATCGGGGCTCCAACCGTCAGAAGAACCGGCAGGCCAGCAGAACGCCGCCTAAGGAACCAACATGGACGTACTACTCGACGGCGAGATCGTTCTTTACGGGACGGTCGGCGATGACTTCTGGGACGAGGGCTTCACGGCCCAAGATGTCCTGCGGGCCCTGGCTGAAGTGGGTCGTGGGACCGACGTCATTGTGCGCATCAACAGCCCGGGCGGCTATGTCAGTGACGGTGTGAGCATTTACAACGCTCTCAAGGCTCACCGTGGCCGGGTCACTGTCTATGTGGATGCGCTGGCTGCCTCGGCCGCCTCTGTCATCGCAATGGCTGGGGACGAGATCATCATGCGGACCGGCTCCATCATGATGATCCACGACCCTGCAGGCGTGACTATTGGCGATGTCCGCGAGCATGAGAAGGCAATCGTCTCGCTCGACAAGCTCGGGGATGCCATCGCCGACATCTACTCCGAGCGGACCGGGCGCGCCGCTGATGAGATCCGCGACCAGATGCGCGACGAGCTCTGGCTGACGGCAGACGAGGCCGTTGCCCAGAAGTTCGCGGATCGGCTCGATGCCGCCAATGAGAACGCCGTGGCCATCGAGCCAGCGGTCTTCAACTACCGGCTTTACCAGAATGCCCCGGAGCGCTTTGTCGCCCTGGCGGAAGCCCGCGCGTGGGACAAACGCGAACTGAAGGCGGCCAAGCCCGCTGCCACCAACAGCCAACAGGAGCATCCTATGGCAACAACTCCGGCGGGCACAAAGCCCGCCACCCCTCCGACCGAGCCAACGTCGACGGAGCCTTCGAACGTCGTGAACATCGATGAGGCTCGCGCCTCCGGGCGTTCAGAAGCGCTCGCCTACGTTCGCGAGATCACCGAGATCTGCGCCCTCGCAGGCCAGCCCGACAAGGCGATGGCCTTCATCGAGAAGGAAGCCAAGGCAGCCGATGTCCGCAAAGAGCTTCTCGACGCCCGCGCCTCGGCCGACGCCGCGCGCACCATCACCAACACCATTCCGCCCAACGGAACGTCGGCTCCTGCCTCTGGCGGGCTGAAGGCGACCATGCTGCGCCAACTCGGAAAGGGGGCCTAACCGATGCCCACGACCATCACTGAAGGCCGTTACGCGGCCGATTGGCTCAAGCGGGAAGAGGACAGCCTCTACTCGCGCGAGCAGGTTATTCTTGCCGCCGGCTCCGGTATCGTGAAGAGCGGTGCCGTTCTCGGCAAGATCACCGCTTCGGGCAAGTACAAGCCCATTACGGTGGCCGCCGCCGACGGCAGCCAGAACGCAGCCGGCATCCTCATGTGGGATACCGACACCACTGCGGACGCCAAGGCCGTCATTATCGCCCGGGACGCCATCGTGGCGCACCAAGCCCTTTTCTATGGAGCGGATGTCGATACGGCTCCTGAGCGTGCAGCCATTACGGCTGGTCTGGCGGCTCTGGGCATCCTCGACCGCGAAGGAGCCTAACCGATGCCTCTGATCACTGATGTTTTCTCCAACGACGCCTTCGCCGCGGTCGAGATGACTGCCGCGATCAACGTCGTGCCCAACACCTATGGGCGCCTCAACGAAATGGGCTTGTTCTCCAGCGAGGGCATTTCCACCACGACGGTGGCCGTTCAATACGAGAACGGCTCCCTCAACCTTCTGCCCACCCGCGTGCGCGGCGGCCCGCCGAGCCTCGGACTGCCTGTTCGTCGGAATGCCCGCACCTTCTCGCTGTGGCAGATCCCGCACGATGACTTCGTGCTGGCGGACGATATCCAGAACCTCACGGCATTCGCCGGCGATGTGCTGGAGAATGTCCAGGCTGTGGTGGCTCGTAAGCTGGCCCGCATGCGGGCCAAGCACGCCATCACCCTCGAGCATCTTCGTATGGGCGCTCTCAAGGGCGTTGTCCTCGACGCCGACGGCTCGACCCTCCTGAACCTGTTCACCGAGTTCGGTGTGACGGAGAAGGTGGTCGCTTTCACCCTCGGCACTGCTGGCACGGACGTTCTGGGCAAAGTTCGTGAGGTCATCTCCTATATGGAAGATAACCTCATGGGCGAGACCATGACGGGGGTGCACGCGCTCTGCTCGCCAGAGTTCTTCACGGCTCTGATCGGGCACAGCAAGGTGACGGAGGCCTACAAGTACTATGCTTCCGGCCGAGATCCCCTCCGCAACGGCTTCGGACGCGTGTTCGACTTCGGCGGCGTGACCTTCGAGGAGTACCGCGGTACGGCCAATTCGGTGAACGAGGACGGTACCTTCACCGCCCGCAAGTTCATCCCGGCCAACGAGGCTCGCTTCTTCCCGCTCGGGACGAACGACACCTTCTCGACCTACTTCGGACCGGCTGACTTCATGGACACCGTGAATACGCTCGGCACCGAGGTCTATGCGCGCCAGGCCGTCGATCCGGAGTTCAATCGCTGGGTGAAGCTTCATACCCAGTCGAATGTGCTGCCGATCGTGAAGCGCCCGGCGCTCCTGGTCAAAGGTACTGTCGCCTAAACCATCCCCACTCAACCCCGAATCCAGCTGACGGGCGGGCACGAGCCGCCCGTCAGCCAATGGAGGCTGTCATGGCAAAGGTGAAATATCTGTCCGGAGACCAGAAGGGGGAAGTCGGCTATCTCGGATTCCACGAGATGCAGGCTGCTCTTCAGGCTGGCGCGATCGAGGTCATCAATGACACCGAAGAGCAGGCGAATGTCGGCTCGGAGGAAGACAAGGATGAGATCGTCTCGTCGAAGGACGATGAGTTCGAAGGCAAGACCAAGGCCGAACTCTTGGATCTCGCCAAAGAGCGAAACGTCGATGTGTCCAGCACTTCGACCAAGGCTGAAATCATCGAGGCCCTGAAAGCCTGATCATGAATGAGTTCCGCGATGCATGGGCGGATGCCCAAGCGGACTTCGACATGGTGTATGGCGAGGAGTTCATCCTCCTCGCCCGCGCCCAAGCCGTGGCCGATCCTGATGCCCGGCGAACGGGCGACGGCTCTCGACCRCCGTTCCCCTTCATCGGCTCCTTCACCGCAGAAGGAGCCATGGCCCAGGCACAGGGCAGGGGGCGTTCGGGCAACTGGACGCGGGAGTTCGTGGCCCAGCCTACTCACATCAAGGTTGCCACGGTCGCCTTGCCTGACTGGATCGCTTCCGGCGACCAGGTGAAGCGTGTTGCCACCAACGAGACGTTCACCGTCACGAGTGTCGTTCCTGACGACCTCAATACCTCCAAGGTTAACCTGAGGGTCTGATGAGCCTTGCTCGAACGGCTTTGAGGCTTGCGGTGTCACGCGACCTGCAGGCGGACCCGGTTATTGGCGCGCTATGCGCCGGCCGGATCTACGACTCTGCCATGGACCCTCCGACCAGCAAGGACTTCCGCCCGATCATCACCATCACGACCGAGGATGAAGACGGAGAGGCCTTTGATAAGCAGAACGGCGGGGTGCCGTTCGATCAGACCTGCGACCTCATGCTTGAGATCGCGATGGTGGCACTCGGAGGTGATGACGAAGCACCGACAATTGATCGACCGGAAACGGACCGCGAGCTCGAAGCCGCTCTTGACCTGATCGAGCATCGCGCAGTTGAGGTGCTCACTGTTGGCGAGGGGCCGGCACTCACCCGAAAGGTGTCGCGCAGGGTTCCGAAGTACAAATCTTCCAGGTTCCCGGACAATGAGAACGGTCTCCGCCTAGCGGTGAGAGTGGTCACACTGACCATCGAACTGAAAGGCGAGGACCAGCGGGACATCAGAGATGTGCCCACGGGGCCGTTCGGGAATCTCCCCGATCCGCTCCGCACTGTGTGCCAGCTCCTGCCGGCGGACACTTCAGGTGCCCTAGTCTGTCAAATGATTTCCGACGCCCTGCCGTCTGTGGGCGTCGAGTTCTTCGAGGGCGCCTCCATCACCATGCGTCCGGATCTTTCCAGCCCGCTCCCCGAGCCCGCCGAGGGCGAGCCGCATGCGCCGTTCGTCGGCGTGGATGCCACGATCAACCACGAGGATTGAGCCATGTACGAGATCGAACGGAAGTTCATCAAGCCTGCCCGCAAGGGCGCATCCATCCCAGACCCTGATCGCGGTCGGGACTTGCCTTGGGAGGGCATTGAAGTCGACTGGTCGCCGTATTGGGTGGGCCTGCTTGAGCGCGGCGACATCACCGTGAAGGAGGTCGAGGCCGAGGCTGTCGAGGCAAAACCCAAAGCCAAGCGGACTGCCGCCCCAGCGCAGCGGGTCGAGCCTGAAAAGGCCGATGACCGTCCGTCTGTCGACGCCCAGCCGATATCCGACCCCGAGCCGAGCTCTGATCTGTAATTTCCACCAGGCCGACACGCGCGGCCGTTTGATCAAGGGAAGCCTGAAATGGCCGTAGCCTTCAACAACATGCCTGGCGATATCCGCGTCCCGGGCGCCTACTTCGAGATCAATGCCGGGGTGCCGCCTTACTCGGGCACGTCTCGCACACTGCTTATTGGCCGGAAGCTGCCGGCCGGCTCCGCGCAGCTCGGCATCCCGATTAATCTCGGCGCCGGCGACCCGAACGCGCTCTTCGGTGCCGGATCTATGCTGGCCGAGATGGCGATCATCGCCCGCTGGCATAATCCCACCGGTGAGATTTGGGCATTCCCGGCTACGGACCCCTCCGGCGCCGCTGCCACGGGCACCATCGCCATCACCGGCACGGCCACCGCAGCCGGTACGCTGGTGCGTTACATCGCGGGCGAGCGCTATTCGGTTGGCGTTGCCGTCGGCGACACAGCAGCAGTCGTCGCCGCGGCGCTGAAGGCCGCTATCGACAAGGGTTACACGAAGTACAATCGCGCCCAGCTCGCGCCGGTCACGACCGGTGTTGCCACGGGCACCATCACTCTGACGGCCCGCCATGTCGGCACCGAGGGCAATGCCATCCGCATTGAGGCCGGTCTCGATGGCAATGAGGTCGATCCGGCGGGTCTAACGATCAACATTACGGCCATGGCCAGCGGTACCGGTGATGTCGACTTGGCAACCGCGCTGGCTGCCCTTGGCGACCAGCCCTTCGATCATATTGGCGGGCCGTATTCCTCGACCGCGCAGCTCAACGCAATGCGGCAATTCCTGTCCGACAGCGGCTCCGGCCGCTGGTCGCCGACGGTCGGCCTCTACGGTCACTACTTCACCACGAACAGCGGCAACCTCTCGGCGCAGACCACTCTTGGTGCAGGTCGCAACGACCCGCATGTCTCGATCCTTGGCCTGAACAACTATCCGCATGCTCCATGGGCTTGGGTAGCGGCATTGACGGCTGTCGTAGGCTTCTCGAAGAACCTCGGGCGCTCCATCACTGAGGCAGTTGAGATTGCCCGCCCGCTTCAGACGCTCGTCCTGCAAGGGCTGCGTGGTCCGAAGAATGTCTCCGATCAGTGGAAAATGGCTGACCGGGACAGCCTCTACCGAAACGGCATCTCGGCAGTGGTCTTCCGCGCCGATGGCCAGGCGGCTCTGGATCGGGTGGTGACCACTTATCAGACGAATGCCTGGGGTCAGGCGGATATCACGTTCCTGGACGTGGAGACGCTCTACATCGCGGCCTATGCCGCCCGGTACTTCAAGCAACGCATCCTGGCGACGTACCCGCGACATGTGCTGAAGGATGAAAATCCGCGTGCCATGCAGGGCGTAACAACCCCGCCGCAGATCCGGGCAACGCTCATCCATGCTTACCGCGAAATGTGGGAGGCTGGCTTGGCGGAGAAGCCGGATCTGTTCGCCGAGTATGTGATCGTCGAGCGCTCGGCCGATCCGAACCGGGTCAACGCCTACATCCCGTTCGATGTGGCCAACCAGCTCCGAGTGTTTGCGGCGAACGTCACGATCTTCCCCGAACTCAACGACCAGATCGCGGCGCTCCAATAAGCGCCGCCCTTATCCATCATTTAGCATCAGGAGACACGCGCCATGGATACCAAGGGCGGTCGCTTCAATCTCGAAATCAATGGCCGTGTCTATTCAGGGCGCGGCGAGGCTACCATCAACCCGAGCCGGGTAGGGATCACGGCGGAAGCCAATATGGATGGCACGGGGTACCGCACTATCCAGCCGAGGCTTGCCACGTTGGATCTATCGTTTGACCGTGGCATCGGTCTCAAGTGGGACGAGGCCATGCTCCTTCAAGAGATCAACGTGACCTTCGTGGAGACGGACAAGAGCGGAGGCTTCAAGACTCACCTCTTCACTCGCGCCAGCTTCGTTGGTGACGGCGCTGCGATCAACACTGCCACCGGTGAGGTGTCCGGCATCAGCATCGCCACCGACAGCTATCAGGCGGTTTAGGCTCTAACCCTGAGCATTAAGGTTATCGTCCCCAGAAGGCAGCCGCATGAAAACCGTCGAACTTAGCCAAGCATATACGGGGCATGAGAGCTCCCTGAATAAAGTCACCTTTCGCGAGCCTGTCTTCAATGACATCATGGCCTTAGGTGAGCCTGAGGCTGAAGGTCTTATGGCTGGAGGTGTGTATATCCGGAACATCAACTATGAGGTGGTCCAAGGATATGCGGAGCGGCTCGTGCAGCAGCCATTCAACGGGCTGTTGCTTGGTCAATTGAATGTCAAAGATACCAAAGCGGTCGTGGGGGCGATCCTCGGTTTTTTTCGCGAAGCTCCATCGAGCCCAGAGCCCGCGACCTCGTCCTCGCCCTCGGATGGGACGCGGCCTCAGTCGGTAACCTGACAATTTCGCAAATTATCTACTGGCATTCTAGTGCTCTTGAGGCCCTGGACGATCCCAAGCATCCTATTCGAAAGCGTCTGTAATGGCCTCTCGTAGCATGGTAGCCCAGGCCGTCATCACGGCGGCTGATAAGACGGGCAACATCTTCAATCGCATCGCCGGTAAGATGAGAGGGCTTGATCATCAGGCGAAGGCGGTAAACCGCTCAATGGCGGCTCAGGGAACTATCCTTGCTGGTGTCGGTCGAGCGCTCGCCCCAATCATTACCCCGGTTGCGATCGGCTATGGCGTCAAAAAACTAGCAGATAATTCGCTGTCGCTTGAAAAGACGATGATCGAGGTCGGGAAGGCGACCAATACTAGCGGTGACGAGCTTAAGACCTACGAAAAGGCGATCCTTGATCTCGCGCGGGCCACGGGTCAGTCGAAAGAGGAAATCGGATCGATGCTTGCCGCCGCTGGGTTTGCGGGGAGGCCAACGCAGGATCTCGTTCGCTTCACAGAATACGCCGCAAAAGCAACAACCGCTTGGGGTACTTCAGCTGAGGAAACCGGCCAAGCACTCGCTGAATTGGCCAATACCTATAAGGCAGGACAGAGCCGGCTTGAAGAAATCGGTGATGCGATCAACTACGTGGCCGATAATGCCGCAGCTCGTGAAGCGGACCTAATCCAATTTGTTCGAGACTCGGGCGCTGCCGGCGACCAGGCCGGTCTGAGTGCTGAGCAAACGATAGCCTTTGGCGCCGCACTCAAAGAGGTAGGTATGCGTACAGAGGTAGCATCCAGTACCTTCAACTCGCTCGTAAATGCCATGGCCTTGGGAGACAAGTTCCTCGACAGTAGCAAAGAAGGCTATGCGGCGTTGGGCCTGAGCGCGGCAAAGGTGCAGAAGGAGTTCGCCAAGAAGCCTTTAGAGACAACGGTCAAACTGCTGGAGCGGTTGGCGAAGATCAAGGATCCGATAAAGGCTGCTGAGATCCGGACAGCTCTGTTTGGCAAAGAATACCAAGACAATGTTGCGATCCTGTCCAACAACCTCGTCGGCCTTTCGAAGGCCCTTGGCTTAGTCTCTGACAAAGGGCGCTATGCTGGCTCTGTGATGGAGAACTTCAATAACGCTATCGACAGCGACGTAGGCCGGATAAGCAAAGCGACACAAGCTTTGGACGTATTGATGACGCGCTCTGGCAGAGCCTTCAAGGAGGCAGCCGGGGGGCTCGCGATAGAAATCAACAAGCTCGTAGAGGCTAGCGAGCGTGGAGATGGCTTCTTCGATCGTTTGGAAGCCCGCAGGAAAGCCTATAACCGCGAACGATATGGATCGGACGATCCGCCGATCATGGACGGTGATCCTGGCGGTATTCTGATCCAGCAGCAGGTCCAAAAAGATCTGGAAAATTCAGACCTTTGGAAGAAATCGATTTTCGATACGAGCGAGACAAAGGCATCAGCTGAAGAAGCAGGTAGGCAGCGCGCCATTGCCGAGAGGACAGCAGAGCAAGAGGCTGTCATCTCTCGAATGAACAGCCTTTTAGAAGAGAGTCGACGGCTCGGCGGGATCGACCAGAGCAAGCTGCGCTTCAAGGATGATACTCTCACTGGCGCAGTTGCCGAGAACGCTAGGCGTCTATCTCTCGCGCAGGAGGATGCACGCCGGATCGAGCAAGGGCGCTATGCAGGTGGCCGGCCCACCTATCCCTGGGCAGGGGACGACAGCGATGCGCGTATTTCGCGCGACCTTCGCTTCCCGTTGACCGCGCCAATGCCGCCGGAGCGTCCGATCGATGTGACCGGCAAGGTCGAGTTAGACCCCTCGTCAAAAGTCGACGTGAACGTGAAAATCTCTGTCGAAGGCGATGGCCGGGTGACCAGCATGTCAGCTAGTTCCGGTGGCAATGCCCAAGGGAATGTCGGGACCTCCATGCCGCACATCAAAGCGGGACCGCGTTAGGACTTCAACATGCGCGATTGGACCCAAACACTCCGGGCAGCATCGTTCCGTGGCGTGCCTTTCCATGTCGAGACGGAAGGTCTCACTGCCGGCCGCCACGTGGCGGTGCATGAGTACGTTCGATCTGAGGAAGTTTGGTCGGAGGATATGGGTCGCAAGGCAACTCGCTACAGGGTGACGGCCTATATTGCCAACGACCTCGTCGACGTGCACGGGGCAGCACTCGTCGCCGCCCTGACGCAACCCGGCTCCGGCATGCTGATGCTGCCGATGCTTGGCCTGGTCGATGTCATGATCTCGGGCGACGTGAGCACCAACCACTCTAAGGACCGGCTTGGCTATGTCGGGTTTGACTTTGAGGCCGTGGAAGCTGGTGGCGCATCGCTCTTCCCGAGCCTGCCGCTTGGCGACCGCCTGGCCGCCGCGGCTGCGGCGTCAATCGCGGGGATAGCCCGTACCTATCTGGGAGGTTTCAGACCGTGACGGAGCGCGTATCGATCGCCGCCGGTGTGGTGCAGAGTCTCTGCGATCAGGTCGAGGGCCTCCGCACCGGTCTGACCCTCGATGCTGATGTGGCTGCCGACCTCGGCACACGCATTGCCCGTATCCGCGCCAGCCTCGTAGGCGCCGTTCTTGTAATCACGATCGCAAATGCGGTCGGTGATCTGTGCGACGTGATCAGGGATATGGGCAGCAACTGCGATCCTGCTGAGATTGAGGGTCGCGGTACCGCCGCTCTCCCGCTTCTGGTCGATGCTGTTCCCGCGACGACATCGCCTGCCGTGAATTTAGCGTCCGATTTCGCGCGCGCTGCGGTCGCATGTGTTGAGGCTGCTGTCCTGGTTGAGGTCGCGGTGGCAGTCGCTGAGCGATCCTACATGGACCGGCCATCGGCGCAGGCTGCTACGGGGCGACTCTCCGGCCTTGCCGATACCTCACTCGAGCGTATCGCTGAATACGGCGGAGAGGATATCTGGCGTGCCGCCTCCGATGCTGTGCGTCAGGCAATCGATTACCTGGCTCGCGGGGCCCTTGATCTGAAGCCCGTGGTGCTGGTCGAGGCAATGCGTTCCTTCCCATCGACCGTGCTCGCCTGGCGCCTCTATGGCGATCCGGAGCGGGCTGAGGAGCTCGTCGACCGGAATGCCGTCACCACGTCGCTCTTCTTCCCCACAACCTTCGAGGCTTTGGCTTCATGATTGAAGAGATCGTGACCCTGGTTGTTGGCGGGAAGCGGTTGCGTGGGTTCCAGGAGGTGAATGTCACCCGCTCGATGGAGCAGGCAGCCATCACCTTCGGCTTGAGAGCGACAAATCCAGCCTGGAGCGAGGATGCGTGGGCCCTGCGTCTTGGAGCTGAGGTTGAACTCTACTCCAACGATACCCTCCTATGCCGCGGCTACATCGATACCTACGAGGCGGACCATGGCGAGGGTCCGGCACATGATGTTCGTGCCTCTGGTCGCTCCAAGGCCGCCGATGCCATCGACTGCCCGCCGGCCAAGCACAAGACTGGTCGCGTCGAGGGCAAGACGCTGCTGGACGTCGCGAAGGAATTCGATGAGTTCGACATCGGCTATGAGGCCGAGGTGCAGCTCAAGCCGATCCCGAAGGTGCAGCGCTATCCGACCGACACCGTGCACGATACTCTGGAGCGTGAGGCGCGTGCGCAGGGGCTGATGCTGATGGGCAAGCCCGATGGAGGTGTCGTAATCACCCGGGCGGGCTCGAAGCGGCATGCAGGAGCCTTGGTGGAAGGCCATCCGCCGATCAAGAAGTTCGGTGTCAGGTTCTCTGCCGAAGGCAAGTTCAGCGAGGTCACCGCGAAAGCGCAGCGCGCCATTGGCACCAGCTCCAAGGATCTCCGAGAGGAGGTCAAAGAATACGACCCGGAGGTTGGCCGCTATCGTCCGCTGATTGTCTTTCTGGAAGGCGACGGCACGGAAGAGACCCTCAAGACCCGGGCGCAATGGGAGCGCCTACGCCGACAGGGCTCCGGCACTTCCATCTCTATCACGGTCAGCACATGGCGTGATGACGCTGGGCAGCTTTGGGAGCCAGGCCGTCTGATGGCAATCCAACTGCCGAGCGAGCGGGTCGACCAGGACATGACGCTCTCTGGCGTCACCTTTACGCAGAACCATCAGGGCACGACGGCGCAACTCACGTTCGTCGATCCGCGCAGCCACGGCGGCAAGAAGCCCAAAGGAAAGTCGGACAAGGCGTACGATGCCGGAAAGTCGCTCTCTGACACGGGAACGGGACTGCTCTGACTATGATGTACGACCTATTCCGCACTGAGCTGCGCGAAACACAGGACGACGGCGACCAGCAGACCGTCACTCTCTACGGCGTTAGCGGTGAGGAGCTGACGAAGGTTCATCGGGTCCAGCACTTCGGGCTCTCCTCGGCTGCGCCTGTCGGGTCCCATGGCATTGGTATGGCCCTCCACGGCCGGCGCGATCTCGTCGTGGCTCTGGGCATGGAGAATGCACAGTACCGGCCCCGCACCACCGCGCCGGGCGGCACGGTGCTCTACGATGCCTTCGGCTCGGCAGTCTCACTGGTGCAGTCCAACCTGCGCATCGTGCACAGCCAGAAAGTCGAGATGGTCTGCAACGGCGCCACCATCGTGATGGAGGGCGGGAAAGTGAAGATCAATTCCTGATGCCGAAAGTCGCTCGCCTCGGTGATTCCTCCTCGCATGGCGGGGTTGTCATCTCGTCGGCTTCCAAGACAGAAGCCGATGGCATCCTGATCGCCCGTGTGGATGATCTCCATTCCTGCCCGATCCCCGGTCATGGGGTCACGCCAATCCTCACCGGCTCTCCGAACCTTGAAGTTGAGGGCAAGCCCGCCGCCCGAGTGGGTTCCGTCTGCGGCTGCGGCGCCGTGATCTCCGCCGGCTCACCGAACTTCGAGTGCTCCTGAAAGGGCATCCATGCTCGCGATCAAACCTCTGTCCACGGCAGACCGCGCGGTCCTGCCGCCCGATGTCGTGATCATCGACGGCACGACGGGCGATTTCGTGCTCGACGCGGCCACCGGCCTGCGGGCCCGGAACCCCATCGCCACGGCGATTGCTCTGTGCCTGCTGACTGATGCACGCGCCTCTCAAGATGAACTGCGCCACGAGCATGCGGGCGATGCGCGCGGCTGGCCTGGCGATGGCTTCGATGTCGATGCCTCGCGTGGCGAGACCGAACTCGGCTCCAAGCTCTGGCTGTATCGGCGCCATGAACTCACTGACGAAACGGGCAGGGCGGTGGAGGACGAAGCCCGGCGCGCGCTCCAGACACTCATTCGCCAAGGCCTCGCCTCGCGCATCGACGTGAAGGCAACAGTGCAGAAGGCCGAAGGCCGCATCGCTCTTGAGGTGGCGGTGATCGGTCGTGGTGGCCGCAACACCACACATGTCCGCTTCGATCCTCTCTGGAAGCTCATCGCATGACCTTTGTCGTTCCCAAGCTCTCCGACCTGTCGCAGCGGGTGCGCCTGATCATTGCCGAGGCGACAGAAGGCGCAATTACCGATCTCTGGCCGAACCTGAATGTCATCCTGGCCAAGATCCTCGCACTGGTCGGTAAGGAATGGCACCTCCGGGTGAAGTTCCTCTACCGGCAGCTGTTCGCCTCTACGGCGGATGAAGTCTGGCTGGTGCGTCATGGCTTTGAACTCGGTATCACACGCATTCCGGCGAAGGTCGCCACGGGATTTGCTTTGGTGGATGTGCCAGTTGGGACGGTTGTGCCCTACGGCGTCACATTCCGACGCGCAGATGGCGCGCTGTTTCGGACGCGCACGAGCGGGGTCGGAACGGGTGTCGGCACCAGCTTGGAGTTCGAGGCGGTCGTCGCCGGGGCCCTCGGCAACACTGACGCCGGGCAGACGTTGAACCTAGTCGACACGGGAGTGGTCACCGGTCTCGGTGATGCGGCAACCGTTTCCGTTGGCGGCTTCGGCGGCGGTGCCAATGTCGAGCCAATCGAGACGTTGCGCCAGCGTATTCTGGACCGTAAGCGCAACCCGCCGCAGGGCGGCTCGGGCCCGGACTGGGTTCGGTGGACCAAGGAAAGCTCGGGCGCCATCTCTCGCGTGTTCGTTGATAGCTTCATTGGCGATAGCCGCGAGGTGTGGATCAGCTTCCTGAGATCGGATCGCCCCAATGGTATCCCCACGCCATCCGATGTGGCCGCAGTGCAAGCCTACCTTAGCGACCCGATCCGTCGCCCGGTTACGGCGCGGGTGTCGGTGGTCGCGCCGATCCCGCAGCCCGTGGCGATTCACATCGCAGGCCTGTCGCCTAATACGCCGGCAATCCGGGCCGCCATTGAGGCCGAACTCGCGGCCATGTTCGTAGATTTGAGCGCCCCAGCCATGCCGTCCGCCTACTTCACGCTGTCGCGCTCCTGGATCTCCGAGGCGATCTCGCGCGCCACCGGCGAGCGCCGCCATGTGCTGATCACCCCGGCCACCGATCTGACCTATCCCGCAGCGGCCAACATGCCGGTGTTGGGGCCGATCTCCTACTCATAAGCGAGGGCCTTATGGCAATTCCTGACGGTTGGCCCTGCGCGCTCCTGCCGGCCACCCCGCCCTCGGTGGCGGACCGGCTGGGCGAGCCGACTGCTGCTGACCTCCTGCCCCAGGTGATCGCGGAAGTCCCGCGCGGTCCGATCTGGGGCACAGACGAAGTCAGTGACGGCACCGGCGCCTCTCCTATCATGCGCCGGTATTGGACGGCCGTCGCAGGCTGGCTGGCTGACCATTACAAGACAGCCTTCGAAGCGGCGACCCAAGCCTTCCCATCCGCCATCACATATTCGCTCGACGATTGGGAGGCGGAATACGGTCTGCCGGATCCCTGCACGTCTCCTGCCTCCGGTGACACGGGCCGCATCAATGCGGTGCGGGCGCGCTTCGGTGCGCAGGGTGGCGCGAGCCCGGCATATTTCATCTGCCTCGCTGCCTCCGTCGGCTACGACATCACCATCACCGAGCCGGACGATTTCATTTGCAGCGTCTCGGAATGCGGTGGTGACGACACGGTGGTGGCAGCGAACGGCCACCACGAGTGGATCGTCCATCTGATCAACACCGGCGACATCTGGTTCTACGCCGGTGAGGGCATCACGGGCGAGACCCCGCTCGGCGGCTTCGTCGCCGCGACTGACCTCGAATGCATGCTGCGGCGCGTCGCGCCTGCGCACACAACCCTCATCTTTGATTATTCTGGAGTGGCCTGATGAAATACCACCAGCCGTACGGATCGAGCGATCCGGATGAATCTTATGTCAATCGCGATCTGGCGTCGGGCATCCAGGGCTCGCGCGTGCCGGCCAAGGCCGTTGAGCAGCCAATGCGGGAGATCGTGGCCGCGATTACCGCCGCTGGGCTCACGCCGTCTGATGTCGATCTGGGTCAATTGCCCCAGGCCATCCCGCTGCTCGCGCCGGGGCGTCTCATGGACGTCAGGATCTTCACCGCGTCCGGCACCTACACGCCGACGCCTGGCACGAAGGCGGTGCTGGTTGAAGTTCAAGGCGGAGGTGGCGCCGGCGGCGGCACGCAGTCAACGTCAAGCGGATCCTTTGCGGCGGCTGGCACGGGCGGTGCCGCAGGAGGCTTTGCGGCGAGCTATCTGACAAGCGGGTTCTCCGGGGTCTCTGTGACCGTTGGCGCGGGCGGCACGGGCGTGACAGGTGGTAACGGCAACAACGGCGGCAATTCTGCCTTTGGGGCGCTCCTGTCGGCGACAGGCGGCCCCGGCGGCGGTGTCGGGACAAACGTTTCGGTGTCCAATGCCGCGCAACCCGTCGGAGGTGTCGTGGGCGGCGTCGGCACGGGCGGCAATCTGATCAATGCGCAGGGCGGGCTCGGACGCTATGCGCTCCTGGCCTCAAGCCCCCTCAGCGGCGAGGGCGGGTCGAGCTACTTCGGCGCAGGGGCTTACTATCGCAGCAGCACATCAGGCGGCCTTGCGGCCGTCACACCAGGGTCGGGTGGTTCGGGCGCGTCGTCGCTGTCGGGCAACCCTTCGGGCGTCATCGGCGGCCCGGGCGCGGCAGGCATCGTGAGAATTTGGGAGTTCGCATAAATGGCGAAAGCAGCACTGATTGTTTCCGGCGGCATCGTGCTCGATGCCATCCTCGTGCCCGATGAGGCAAGCGTGATCGGCAACGGTGCCCGCCTCGCGTGGAGCGAGGGCGATGCGAGCGACGGCCTGGACGCGCCCGAGGGCGCGACGTTCGTCCTGGACGAACATGCGGGCATCGGCTGGGCATGGAGCGGTACAGGCTTTGAGGCTCCTCTGGTTGAGGTGCCCCCGGCCGCGCCGCAGCGGCGATTTAGCTTCCTCGAGTTCATGGACCTCTTCACGGAAGAAGAGCAGATGACCCTCGTCGAGGCTTCGATGACACTGCCCGCCGTGAAGCTCTGGTACGACAAGGCCCTTGGCGCGCAATACATCGACCTTGATGATCCGCGCACCGAGCCTGGCCTGCAAAAGCTCGTCGATGAAAACCTGATCTCGACGGAGCGCAAAGCGACCGTGATGGTGGGGCAGGCCCCCGCCTAGAGTCTCTCATCATTCAAGCCACAAGCACCCGCTTTCGAGCGGGATTTTTTGTGCCTGGAGCCCCCATGAAGACCCTCAACTTCAACACCAAGGCGGTGTGGAGCGCGCCGGTGCGCGTGGCCGATGCCGACGGCTCGGCCTATGGCGTGCCCGTGGTTCTCACCGGCTCCCGGCTCAAGCTGTCGTGCATGGACGCGAAGGGCACGCCGCTCGGCGAGGCGCGCACGGATGACGGCTCGATCGTCATTGTCGATCCAGCGCCGACGGTCGCCAATCAGCCCGAGCCGAACCTTCTCATCACGCTGAGGTCGGAGGACCGGCTTTCCTTCATTGGTAGTCTCACGCAGCCGGTCAGCATCATGGGCGATCTCTACCGCAGCATGGACGGGTCCGAGCCGTCCGAATGGGTCTGTCGCCTTCCTATCACTCTCTATCCCGGAGCTTGAGATGCCCGTTGTTCAACCGACCGGCACGCGGCTGGTCACTGCCTTTACGCCAGGTGTTCAAGGCCCACTGCCGGAGCACGAGGTCGACGGTGTCCGCATTCGCTTCAAGCAAGCGGACGGCACTTGGGGCGAGTGGGTCGCTTTCGACCAGACCGAAGAGATTGCCGCGCCGATGATCCAGATGGCGACGGCTTACGCCAACCAATCCACCCGCATCATTCAGCTTATCACCGGGCAGATCTGACCATGACGATTCAACAGGATATCGCCGCGCTCACCGCGAGCGTGGACGCGATGACGGCTGCCGTGGTGGAGGACGCCACGACGCGCCAACAGTCCGTGCAAGCGGCTCAGCAGGCGGCTGAAGAGGCCGCTACACAGGCGACCAGTGCGGCCGAGACTGTTGTGGCCGAGGCAATGGAGAACCTTGGCTCCGCTCCCATCACCCTCGGATCAGTACAGAGAGAACTGGGGGAAGTTGTGAGTGCGGCACTTGCGGGCAGGATTGCTCCTGTTGCTAATAAGGCTCAACTAGGCAAGAGCCTGTCTTCTGGCTCAGCGCAGACGTTCTATTCCCGCACAGCCCATTATGTGCAAGCGGCAGCCCATTCGCTGCGTCTGACGTGGAGCAATCGCTATCTAGACACAGGGGGTGAGACCACGCCGCCCGACAGCATCACGATCAAGGGGAGTTTGTACGCGAACGGCACCTTGTATCAGGTTACCTTCAACGGGCAGAGTACGGTTACTATTGCTCCTGGGGCTGAGGCGACATGCGATCCAATCCCGGTCAAAGTAGCGAACAACACACTTGTTTACTCAGGCGTCTATGTCACCGTTGATACGCTCGGCAAAAAGTGGCCGCTGGCGGGTTGGCTGACGACGACTATTGGCGAGGGGACGGCTGCGACAGATCAGACAGGAACGGCAGTGCCCTCTGGTCTAACTTCGGCTAATGGCTTTGTCGCGTCGCGGATTGAGGGTGTTCTGTTCGACCCAATGTTGCCGGTCTTCGGTATTCTCGGCTCGTCATCCGGCGAAGGGCAGGGCGACGGCGGCCCTATCGATCCTGAATATGAATATGGTTATCTGGCCCGCGCCTTGTCCGCTGCGGATGCCACCTTCGTGAACGTCTCGCGGGGCGGCTACACATTGAGCGGGTTTGGCTCTAACAGCCGCTTCCGCCGAGAGACCTTGCAAAACGTCTCTCATGTGATCTTGCAGCTTGGCCCGAACGACCTGACGGGCGGGGCCGATCTGGCGACCATGCAGAGCCGCTTCCAGACAGCCTGCAATATCATCGCTGGCATGGGCAAGAAGGTCATTGCTGTGACTCATCCTCCTTCTGGCGTGTCCGGCACCTTCACGACGCTCGGAGGGCAGACGCCACACGCCAACGACGCAGTTCGTATAGCGTTCAATGCCTGGATGAAAACACTGCCCCATGCCGACATGGCGGCCGTTTGGGATATTAACGCGCTCGTTGAGGAACCGACCTCTCCCGGCAAATATCGGGTAGACAGCTTTGCGTGGACCTCGGACGGAACGCATCTTACGCAAGCGGCGCATACGGCTGTGGCCGCTGCGCTGGTGTCAACGATCAAAGCGGTCACGTCGCAGTTTTAGAACCAGCTACCGCCCGAAGCTATTCTTAGAGCCCAAGGATGTCGAAAGCCTTCTGTGCGAAACGGCGGTTCGCGTCTCGGCATTCTTCCAATGCATCAGGATATCTAATTGCGAGATTGGCAAAGCGTTGCCAATCAAGTGGATCGCAGAGCGGTACGGCGTGCTTGAGCCCGTAAAACTTCGAAGAACTAGGAAATGCTACGACGCGCTTTCCCATCAATGTCGCCCAATATGCGCCGTGAAAGCTATCCGTCAGAAGCAAGTCGATAGACTGAATGAAAGCTATCACCTCTGAAAATGCCGCAGCATTTGTAAGTCGTGGCACATCGGTGGGAAGCTTAGGGAAGTAGTCCTCAAGTGTCTCGGCGTCGTGGTGAATGTAGAGGCCRACCTCTTGAGTCGGTGCCCCAGGATTATTGAGAGCTTCATGCATACAGGAAACACATGGAACCCACTCCAATGGAGTGTCCGCATCACGTATACCTGCAAGGTCGAACGGGAAAGGCGAAAGATCAACTGAGGCTTTGAGCTTGCGCCAGTCGCCAATTTGCCACGCGTTGTGCCCAGCCCCCCAGAGCACAGTTTTCGCCGTTGGACTTTTGTTTTCGAAAGCGTAACGGAGAGCTGGCTCGAAAAAGTCGATTCCTAACAGCCCGCCGCCGCCAATAATAATGGCGCGAGCGCTACTAAGGCTTTTGATCCAGTCAAGTTTTGCTGCGAGAGAGCCGCTCTCACTCTCACGGTATCCTAAGATATCGAGCTGAGGCACGCCTTTAAATTCTGGAAAATAGATAGCGGGGGCGCAATATAGATCGCCGACATTTGTTGTATTTGTTYGGTGCAGATTGATAATCATTAGCAATTTCTGGCTTCAACGGAACTGGTCGGCTGATAGGTGCATAAAGATGGCCCCAACATTCTGCTGCCGTGAGGAAGGATCATTAGTATCCAACATCTCTTGAGCATACAGATGTTGTTGCCGATTTTAATGAATATTCGAATTAGGGCTGACTTTACCAAAGCTATAAAATGATACGCCTGATGGGTTTTTCCCCTGGCCAGGGCGCGACCACTTGATGACTTCGCCTAGATCTACTTTATCTTCCCACTCATAGGTGGATAAATCGGACCCGACTGGGAACACGGCTGTGCATTCGATTTCCCTGCCGTCCTCGGCCACCCAAAAAGTCGTTCCAAAAGTTTGCGCAGCCTCGGCACTGTAAAGGGCAATCCACCTATCAGACATTTAGAACTCCATGAACAGCTAGCCGAGGCGCTGGCAAAACACGGATATTTTGCCATCCCTCGATAGTAGGGGCTCTCACGGAGTCAATGCATAAGGGCGCACGACCCCGCCGAGAGCCGGGGCTTGGAGGGATCTCTACCTACGCTGATGTGGCCTATGGAGCCGGTTGGAGCTTTACCTACACATTGATGAACGGGGGAGCCGACATGGCAGCAGTTACCACGATCACTGATGGCGCCTTCGAGGCTATCCCCGCTGGGACGGGCGGGGTTGCTGTTGTCAAATGGGACTGGCTCCGGCTGAAGGTTAGTGCCTCTGCTGGAGCCGCCACTGCCACACATCGCGGGTTCGTTCACTTGATCCCGGTTGGCAGCTGACGTCCTTTTGAAACTAGCGTCGAAATGGTCAGTCAGAGCCCGCACAAGACGATGAGATCAGGAGAGAAGGTTAAACGCCTGGTCGGCAAATACGTTGTTCGTTTCTTGGCATTCTGAGTACGCCTCTGGATAGGTCATAGCCATCCGCTCGAACTTCATCCAGTCCACCGGAGTGCAGAGCGGTGCCGGGTACTTCGTATCATAGAATTTGGATGAACTCGGGAAGGCAATGACCTTACGCTCAAGTAGGGTAGCCCAATACATTCCGTGATAGCTGTCCGTCAGTAGAAGCTTGGTTGACCCGATAAACTCAATAGCCTCCTCGAACGTAGAGTCATTTGAGAGGATCTCGATGTCACTCGGCAGCTTCTTTCGGAAACTCTCATTCTTCAACGTGCCCGTATGGACGTAGAGGCCAATCTCACGTTTGAGAGCATGCCGCTTCTCAAGCAGCGGGCTCATACAGCTTACGCACGGGACCCAAGCATAAGGCTGATTGAAGTCTCTGACGCCGATCAGGTCAAAGGGATAGTGATTCAGATCGAGTGGAAACTTGAGTGTTCGCCAATCATTGACCTGCCAATCATTATGCCCAGCACCCCACAAAACAACCTTCTGCTCCGGTCGCTTATTTTCGAACAGGTACTTAAGGGCAGGTTCAAAGAAGCTGATGTGAAGCAGGCCGCCTCCGCCCACAACAAAGCCTTTCGCTTCGGCAAAAGTTTCTTTCCATCTCTTCCGATCCTCCACTAATGGCGTCTCAGAGGACCGCCATCCGAGGATATCCGCCGATGAAAATCCGCCCTGGTTCGAATAGTAATTCGCAGGGGCACAGACGAGATCGCCAACATTCTTGGTGTTTAGTCGGTGTAAGTTGATGAGCATACAGATATATTCCTACGATAGGAGTTGTATTATCAAGTGCAAATATTTTGGTGAGGCTAGCCCTGTAGCAGTTCTTCAAAGTCATCAGGGACTTCACCATATTTTGCGATAACTTCGATACTGCTCATCTCACCAGTTTCATCGTCTGCAATGACCTTCATTGCCGCGCTTCCAGTTTTACGTTGTGCGGTGCTCTCGGCAGAACGAATAGCTTGTTGTTCGGTCTTAAACTGGGCCCTTACAGTCGGAACTAGCCTCTTTCGATGAATTTCGAATGTCTGCACGATATACGAAGTCTGCGATGCCATTTGGGTACCCTCAAGCCTGAATCGGGGGTTTAGCACAGCTGAAAGATGGTCAAAAGGCTGTAGCGCTTTTGCTGATCGCCGCATTCAGTCTCGGATCGAAGGCCCAAGTTTCGCAAGGCCGTTTGCCAAGTACGAGAGTAACTAAAATAGGTTTCAACTGAGGTCGTCGGGCTGCTATAGACGCGTGATCTATGGCATCCCACGTCGTTCGACCTTCCAGCTCTCAGGCCAGTAGCCAGCCCACTCGGTCAAACCGATGGCCAAAGCTCCGAGCACGACGATTGAGTAAAAGATGATCACTTTGTGGGAGTGCCGACCGCGTGAGAACTGCCAGAGGGACAAGGTGAGGCGAGTAAACGGGTCCATGGCCCGCTATAGCATGAAAACGCCCCAGCCGATGGCTCTCCGGTAGCACCGGCCAGGGCGCCCGTGGCTTCAAACAAGGGAATGCTCTCGCCACGGCATGAACCCTATGCTGTCGCGGGGGCCTTACAACATCGACAAGGTCGATATCGTCTTAGCTTGCGGACTAGCCCAAATGAAAACGCCCCGGCTAGGAGGAGTTTGCGGATCCTCAGCCAGGGCGCTCGCCAAAAGCATTGGGGGCTAATGGCTCGATACTGATATCAAGCTTAGGCATAGAGTCAAACGCCCCAGCCGAGGACCTGGCGAGTACTCAGCCGAGGCGTCTGCGGTTCTTGAGGAAACCCGCGCGCTGAATGCTAGGCGGAGCGCGTGAACCGGCCATGAATGGGAAATAAAAGCGCCCCGGCCGACCGGAGTTTGCAATTCCTCAGCCAGGGCGCCCGCCAAAGCCTGTCGGCTAATGGCTCTGTAAGGATAGCGAACTGTTTCTGAGAGTCAAAACGCCCCAGCCGAGAGTTTAGGCGGAAACTCAGCCAGGGCGTCATGCGGTGGGTAGACACCGCGGAATGAGCGTATCGGCCAACGTTGCTCACCCGTCAATATGACTGCTGATTGATGGTTAAAAATGAAAACGCCCCAGCTGACGCTCTTCCGGATCATCAGCCAGGGCGCTCTGCGATGCCGGTTGCAACACCGCATTATGTCGGGCTCATCGTCCCGGTGAAGTCATCTTGATCTGACACCGTAAAGAATTCGTAGCCGCTCCGGGAGGGCGGCTTTTTTCATGGGCTGCTAGAGAAGAAGCCCCGGCTGCGGAATCTGGGTCAGAGAAACTCAGCCGGGGCAGTTGGGCCCTCAGGGCGGACCACGCCTCAAAATTCCCGATCAACCGTGGCTATATTATGGATGCCTGAATGCCCACAGCAGGACAGCTTCGCGACGTAGCCCCTAGCACGCTTCAGGCGCTTCGGATTGAGCATCCTCACTACCAATTTTGCAGCTCTGAAGATCAAGGCGATACACATTGGAATCTTGAACAGCGATCAGTCCGTTCAGCGAGCCACCTGGATTGCTGAACTTCCTCATCCACTCACGATGCTGCGGGCGCGTCTCTTCAGCGTTGGCGGATGACGTGGCGGCAAAAAGAACAGCCGATCCGATAAGGACGCAGGCAAACAAGCGTCTGTGCATGTGATCTCCGTCTGATTCGATAGCGAATGAGATGCGTACATATCAGCCTGGGCCCCAAACGAACCTTTAACCGGCGAGCCCAGTCACTCACGAGTTGGTGACTGCGGATCCAACAACTGCCACTCCACATCACGAGGACTCTATGACCACCGACACATTCGGGCGGGCGCTTTCGCTCGGCTGGACTACCGTCGATTACGACGTCGCCCTGGAGATTGCCTCCCATGAGGCCATCATCCGGCAGGCCTATAAGGATAGCGAGGACGTGTGGACTTGGAGCGTGGGTCTCACCAGCGCAACCGGCCACAATGTGACGCGCTATATCGGCAAGCCTCAAACGCTAGAGCATTGCCTCGCCGTCTATGCCTGGGCCTTGGAGAAATATGCCAAGGAAGTGCTTGAGGCATTCAAGGGGCATGCTCTCACCAAAGAGCAGTTCACGGGGGCTCTCTCGTTCCACTGGAATACCGGGGCCATCAAGCGCGCATCCTGGGTGAAGCTTTGGAAAGCCGGTAGCATTGCTGCCGCCCGTAAAGCCTTCATGGACTGGAACAAGCCTGCCTCGATCATTGAACGCCGGGAGAAGGAGCGTGACCTGTTCTTCTCCGGTAAATGGTCCAATGACGGGACGATGACCGAGTACACGCGCCTCACCTCGAAGAGCACTCCGGACTGGTCGAGCGCCAAGCGCATCAACGTCAGGAAGGAGCTGGCGGCTGCCGTGGCACCGGYATTCAACTCGATCCAGCCTGAGCCTGTGCCCAGCCCTGTTCCTGCCCCGGCGCCTGTCCCACCACCTCCTGACATCGAACCCGTTCCGGTTCCCGTCTCGCAGCCCGCCGCTTCAGGCGGGTTTTTCTTTGCCCTCGCCAATCTGCTGAAAAGGATCTTCGCATGAACCCGCTTGTCTTCCTGGAGCTTGCCGGCCGCATCACCGATCGGCTCGTGCAGAGTCCTTCTGTGCCTGTCACGCCGACAGCCAGGCCGGTCGTTGTCGAGGCGGTCAAGGAAGCGATTGCCGCCGATCCCGTCCTCAAGAACGAGTTGAACGCGGAGAACCCCATTCAAAGCCGCGTGCTGTGGGGCAACTTCATCGCTGGTATCGGTGCTCTGCCGACAGCCATCATAGGGCTCCTGCCTATCCTCGTCGTGCTTGGCGTTATCGATCAGGGGCAGGCCGATATCGTCCGCGACGGCATCAACTCCGCGGTTCAAGGGGTCGGCGGCTTGGTCGCGATCGGAGGCGTGGTCTATTCAGCCTATGGCCGGCTGGCATCGGGCCTCAAGCCTCTCTTCAGTCGGAAGGCAGGGGCCTGAGCATGCCGCACCGGATCGTACTTCGCATAGGGCAGGGGATTGCAGAGCATTTCCCTGTCCGGGTGTCCGAGTGGATCATGCTCGTCCCTCTCATGGGATGGGCCTGGACGCTCCTGCTGGACCCTCAGACCTTCGACAAGTCCACCTCGTTTGCCGAGATGTCGCGATGGGCTGACGAAGTCACATGGTCATGGGTCTGCTTCGTGGCTGCCTTTCTGCGGCTCGCCGCCCTCGTGGTCAACGGCACCTTCAAAGCCCGCTTCCCCTATTCGCCGCACTTCCGCGGCCTCGCCTCCCTGGTGATCTGTATCTTCTGGGGGCAGATCACGCTCGGCATTCTGGTCTCGGTCGCGAACAACGGCGGCGTCATGACGGGCTTCTGGGCTTATCTCGGCTTCATGATGCTGGAGACCTGGAACTTCCTCCGCGCCTGGATGGATGTTGGAGCAGTAAGGGCGGCACGTTCCAAATGATCGACTTCACCTCGCCGAACACAGTAGCCTTCCTGCAATTTCTCGGTTTGGGGTTCTTGGGCATCGTCGCCGCGTTCGGCCATTGGTTCGGCAAGCGCAGGGATGCGCCTCCGCCATCCTCGAAGGATGTCTTCATTCCATCGCTTAGCATCGCTGATAATCAGGTGATCGCCGATGCAACGGGGACGCTAAAGGAAGCGAACCAGCACATGAGGGACAGGAACAATCTCGATCGGGAGATGCTCTTTCACATGAAGCTACAGACCGAGCACCTCGAGGACATGAAGCACTGTCTTCAGAGCCTGAGCGAGTTGCTGCGCGCTCCCCGACCGAAGAGACGGAGCTAAGGCTCTTAGGTCGCCTTCTTCGCCTCCCACTTGGCATATAGCGGCTCAGGCTCCCGTCCATTGTTTACGTCGACGCAGAACCGCCCGACACGCTCCTGCCATTCCGGCAGATGGGGGAGGCAGTACATGGCGTTGGGGTGCAGCTTGTAAGCTGGAAAGGCATCAGGCTTGTCGCACTCCCAATCCCGCGTCAGGCGATCAACGGCCTGATAGACAGGGTAGGTCTCTCCGAGCTTCTCAATCAGTTGTGCCTTGTCGAACTGGCCCTGCCGCTGGCACTTGATGCACTCTACGACGAGCTTGGGTAACGGGTAGTGTCTGAGCTGGAATGTCTGGTCGAATTGCTGTGCCATGGTCGCTCTCGGATCAGCGTCGTGGCGGCATAGGAAGGTCCTTGTAGGTCACCCCCAAGGCTGCATCCCGAACGGTATCAGCTTTCACACCATAAAGCCGGCCGATCTTCGTCCATTCCCGCTCGCCTACAGCATAGCGCAGGCGAATATCGAGCACCTGCTCGACTGTGAGCTTTGGCTTGCCCATAACCTTCCCGACTCGATAAGAACGAATAGGGAACATGTCAGAGGATGGGACAGGAGTCGAACTCCTGTGCGGGATCGTTGTGAAGAGTGGGGATAAGTGCTTGTCACTCGCTGGCGGCGTGGCCTCAATCTAGACCTGCTCTTCCACCAGGAAGCAGGGCAAAAGAAAAGCGCCTGCGCGGCGCTTCTAAAGTTGCGGCCGTAGGGGCAGATCTCGACCGGATCGGTAGTCTGGCATAGGAATGGCCCCGCCGATATAGGTCCTTTGTCCCACCACTTCAGGGTAGTCATGTGCCGATTGCGGCAGCCCATAGGAATCAAATACTGCTCGATTCGCCGTAGGGGCAACTACGGGCCGGGAGGGCCGCGCACATGGTCAAAGATCGGGCGCGGCCCTTTTTATTTGGCGCTTCGGGCGGCTTGCAGGCGCTCCATAGTGGCCTTGATCTCCTCAGCTGACTTCAGGCCCCTAAGAGCGATCACGCCACGATCAACAGTCTTCCCGTTCTCATCCTTCCGGCCATTGAAGAACCTCTCTCGTTCTTCCTTCGACATTTTCAGGACGGTACGGGCTTCGGTCTCGATCCGCCATTCCTCGGACCATGTGTTAACGGGCTGGCCGGCGAGCTCGGAAAGGGCGGCGGTATCGCGGGAATAGGTCATGAGGAAGAGCTAGGGGAGAGGTGCGGCCGAAGCTTTGTTATCAGCGTCAGGAACGAGGCTGGCAGCGGTGTACTCCGGATAGGCATCAATATGGTTGTCGTGGAGGGCGACAATGGTGTTTGAGCGCGTCAGGTACCGTAGTGAAGGAAAGCTTGTCCCGCATACATTCAAGCTACTTTTTCGGTGTCCATTTAGAAGGCAACTTTGCTAATAGTCTGCCCCGCACAGGGGGCATTTATGTTCAAGTCGAAAACTCTTTTCATAGTTGGCGCAGGAGCAAGCTATGAGGTTGGCCTGCCAATTGGGACAGGTCTAAAGCAGATGATTGCAAGCAGACTCGACTTCTATTTTGAAGGCAGAGAACTGTCCCACGGCGACGACGCAATAATGGGCGCTCTACGCCGACACATTTTCGATAATGAGCCAGACCCTAAGACTACTCCATATGTACTTGCAGGGAGAAATATTAGTGCTGCTTTGCCCCAGGCTATCTCGATAGATAATTTCTTGGATGCCCATCGAGACGATGCAAGGATTAATATTTGCGGAAAGCTCGGTATCGTTAGTTCAATATTGCAAGCAGAGCGCGAAAGTAAGCTCTACTTCGATATGTTCAATTCGGAGTCATTTCCGACTGAACTTGGTGGCGCATGGCACTCGCTATTCTTCCAGAGATTGACAGAGGGTGTGCCAAAAGCCGATCTTAACACAATATTTGATAATGTTTCTTTTATTACGTTCAATTATGATCGATGCATTGAGCATTTTTTATATAATGCCTTGAAGATTTATTACGGAATCGAAGAAGGACTCGCGTCCGAGATTATGTCGAGACTAAAGGTCTATCATCCGTACGGTCGAGTTGGGTATCTTCCTTGGCAAGAAGGCTATGTGCCTACCGTCCCATTTGGAGGCGACCGAGATAGGTATGATGATCTGCTCACCCTAGCAGGACAGATAAAGACCTTCACGGAGCAAATTGCAGATGGTGACGATCTCAGGGCCATTCGTCGCGAGGTTGAGGAGGCCGAGGTCATAATATTCTTAGGCTTCGCATATGCAGATCAGAATATGGAGTTACTTAAGCCAGCGAAGAGGTCACAGGCGCTGCGTGTCTTTGCAACCGCAAAAGGTATTTCAAAAAGCGACTGTGAGGTCGTCGAGGAACAGATTGCCGATTTGCTCTTCAGAGATCGTAATACGTTGCAAACCGGAGGGATTGACGATTTCAAATTTGAACTTAGAAATGATCTTACATGCTCAGAACTGTTTGTTGAGTATTGGCGGAGTATCACGCGCTGATGGGCCCCACCGAGCAGAGCGCTTAAGAAGCAACCTCCTTACCTCCTAGCCGTGAGAGGAGCGGGGACAGCTTCAACGCTCATGGAAGCGGTATTCCATTCCCTAGCCAAGTTGATGGCCGGGGCCTCCTTCAGCTTCACCGCATATTCGGCTACGTCCGACCAGTTCATGTTATTGGCGGCCCAATCCTGAGCGTTCCACGGGTCGTCCTCGAACAGGGGCAGAGTGTCCTCTGCTAGGCTGCGCTCAACGTCGTTGTCGAACTCATCCTTGTAGTTCTCGGCTCGGTCGCGGGCGATCACCTCAAGCGGGATACCCCATACCTCCCCATTCGACATTTCGAGGGTGAGGAATTTCGCGGTCTCAGCCATTCGCCATCCTCCCAGCAGAGAGAGGAGCGGGGAGATAACAGAGCGAAGCTATTTCAATACGATGGGACAGACTGAAAATCGCAGTGTCGGCGGTTCGACTCCGTCCCTGGGCACCATATATCCCTTTGAAATAACTGAGTTTTTTTGTTCATCAGTTGCAACTGCAACTGGATTAGACACGCAGGTTAGACAACTTGCGTGCCCAAGGGGTTGATCTTTTCCACCGCCCTTCGGACCGCCGAGCGCTTCTGAGCCCGCTCGGTATAGTGCTGCGCCATCGCAAGGGTCTTCTGGCCCAAGGCCCGGCGGATGTCGTCGAGGCTTGTGTCCGCTTCGGCCAGCATGTCGCCAACCGTATAGCGCAGCCCATGGATTGTCAGATCCCCGCCCACCTTGCCCTCTTGCTCCAGCCTGTTCTTGAAGCGGTCCCAGACCGAGTTGAAGCCACTCTCGGTCCAGGGCGTGCCGCGTGTGGTTGCCGCCACGGTTGATCCGTGGTGGGTCGGGGCGGCGTCGAGAACCACCTGCGCAGCCTCATGATGTGCAGCATCAAGCACGAATGTTTGGTTTGTAGTCGAGAGCAGAAACAAGAGGAAGGTCTACCTCGTGCCAGGACCCGACCTTCTTCTGTCGCCGACTCTTATTCCAGGAACGTGATGCGCCCGCTGGCGACGTCATGCATCGTCGCAACGATCTTGAGCACTTCCGGGCGACGAGATCTCGAAGGATCTGGCTGTTTTGCTGAAGGTGCTGGGCTGCCAACTTGGCGTCCGTGGTCGTCACTTGCCGCACGAAGTCCAGGTCCATCGAGCTGTGCTCGCCCCGGGGCGCTCCCGTTGGCCTCAACCGGCGGCTTAACGCGCTAGAGCATCTGGGTGAGCTTTCCGAGTTCCCTGTCATGATGACGCCTTTGACCGCGCCGCACTTGCTGTGGCCCAGCACGACGATCACTTCGCCCGGCGAGCTTGGTCGCGAACTTGGCGCTGCCGACGACATCGTCAACGTTGCCGGCTCATGCTAGTATCAACCCGCTGTCCCGAGCGTGTCCATTTCGACCGGAGGACGTCATGGCAGGGTTGGCTGGTGAGCAAGGGGCACTCAACAAGAGACAGCTTGTCACCCTGCCGGAAGTTTTGGGTGACAGGAACGTGTCCGGCAACCCTCARACGGATGCACTCGGCCAAGTCATCTCTCCCGATATGCGGACACAGGCCGGCAAGACTCTCCGGAAGGAGGTGCCCGCGCCAAGAACGCCAAGTGGAAGAAGGGACAGGGTCGTCCCGACCCCATCACGATCCTACAGGCAGCCGATCCCGAGCGGATCCCAGACTTGGTGCCGATCCGTTATGGTCGAATGTTGCAGTCACCCTTCGCCTTTTATCGCGGCTCAGCAGGGATCATGGCTGCGGATCTCGCCACGACACCGGCCATTGGGATCTAGGTTCAGGCCTGCGGGGAATGCCACCTGATAAACTTTGGCGGGTTCGCCACGCCCGAGCGCAACATCCTCTTCGACATCAATGATTTCGATGAGACCTTGCCGGCTCCCTGGGGAATGGGATGTCAAACGGCTATGCACCTCCTTCGTCCTCGCGGCGCTGATGGTGCAGTATAAGCCGCGTGTCATCGTCATGGACCTGAACAGGGTGCCAGACATCGAGTACTCTGCCCTTCAAATGATCGAGGAGGGCGAGAGATGCAGGACCGAACAGGGTGTCACGGTTTGGCTTGCTGGCCTTAATCCTGGTGTACTGGAGGTCATCCGGCACGCGGGCATGGACGTGCGGCTCGGTCGCGAGCGTTTGCTGTTCAGCGCACAGGTGGCAATTGAGCGCTACCTGAAATTGTCTCCCGAGCTCGCCGTCACTCCGGCAGTCACATCGAAGTCGTGATCCTTGGGAGATGGGGAGCATCCGGTTCAGCAGCACGAAGCGCCGAGGGTCCTCTCTAAAGCGTCGGACCGTTAAACGGACGCATACCCTGGCTGAGACTTCCCTTGACCTGCCTTGGCTGGGGCGTTCCATTTGAGTTCATGCCAACTTCAAGATCGGCTTCAGATCCAAGCCCTGCGCCTGGCGACGATCAACGCGCTCACGATGAACAGGGCTAAGCCCCCGACCACGGCCCAGAACCCGGGAACGCCCGTCTGGGTGTAGGGAGTTTCGAAGTTCATCCCGAAGATGCCCGCAACGGCGCCCACGACGCCCAGCATCAAGGCGATAAAGGTCAACCGGCGGACGAGGTCGTTCGTCGCCTCCGCGGTGCGGGTCGTAAACAGATCGAAGGAACCGTTGACCAACTCGCGGGCATGGTCAACCGCATCGACCGCCCGCTCGTAGCGCCGCTCCAGGGAGCGGTAATGTGCCGCCGTGTCGGACTCGACGACCTGGGCGAAGTCAGGACGGGAGAGCCCGTAGAACACGGGTCGCTGCACGGCGAGCAGATGCCGCAGTTCCGAGACCCGGCGCCGCGTGGCAACCACGCCGGCCAGGAGGCTCCTGCGGCCAGAGCCACTCAGCAGCGCCTCGTCGAGACGGTCGAGAAGCGCCTCGAGCTCCGTCACCGCCTCGAAGTAGGTGGTCAGGTGCCAGTCGAGGAGCGAAGCCGCCAGCGCTGGCGGGCTGAGCGCTCCAATCAGGGTTTCGCCCTTGTTCTGGTCGCGGAAGGCTTGCAGGAACGGGAGCTCACCCTCGTGCACGGTGATGATCCAGCGCGGTCCGACCAGAAATTCCAGATGCGCCGGGCGCCGCTTGGTGAGCGCCCGCTCGCCATTTCCTTCATCTGCGTCGGCAAGCCCGATGATGTCGAACTGAAAGTATTCGCCGTAATTGTCGAGGTAGAGCGCCTCCTGCGGGTTCAGCAGCTCCCGCAGCGAGCCCCGGTCGAGAGAGAAGAGGCCGACAAGCCGCTCCATCTCCCCGCGTTCGCGCCCCTGAACGTCGATCCACAGCAGGCTTCGTTCATTGAGCTCTGCGATGCAGTGCTCATCCAGTTGCACCTCCTGGTCATGGCCGTCGGCATCGTAGAGGAAGGCACGGATCAAGGGTCACCTGGAATTGGGCTATGTAGGACAAAACGCTGGTTCAAGCTAGGCAGTTCCAAGCACCGGATCGCTCCGGCCTCCTGGGCGCCGGTTCCAAGGGATCCGCCTTGATCGATTGCGAGAGTTCCAGCCAGCGCATCGTGCGGACCCAGAGGGGCGCGTCAACGAAAAGTGGATCCGGTTTTCCGCGCCGAACGATGCCCTAGTGCCCCTCCAGGAAGATGAAATTCTCCCAGCTTCGCATCCGCAGCAGGATGCGCCGCAGCAATCCCAGGTGATGCCAATGCTCTGTCAGAATTGCGACCTGCGCGGCCGCTCCAAGCGGGATCTGATAGGAGGATATGTCGTCGACCATGATGATTTCCGCCACGGCTCGATCATTGGCCGTGTTCGTGGCGAAGTCCTGGAGCACGCCGGTGGCCTGAAACTGGCCTGCCGCGATCACTCCCAGTATATTGCCGACCTTCGCCTGGAAGACCCGTCCCGGCACGGCGTCAAAGGCAACCTCGGCCTTGTCCCCGCTCGTGACCCGCTTCACTCCGCAAGCATTCCGAAGGTCCACGCTATGCTGAGAGCAGCGCTTGGATGCAACCCGATCTGATCGAACCACCGCGCGAAGACGTCGTATTGCGCACCGCTGCTGTAGATCCCGGCCAAGGCCTGGTTCACCGCCAAGCGGAATGCCCAGTCCCCGCGCGGTAGCGCGATGGCATACGGTTCAATCGACAAGTCGTCGGGCAGCAGTGCGAGGGCGTCGGGACGCTGCTTTTCGGCACCGACCAGCAGCAGCTTGTCGCTGGCATATCCATCGACCGCTCCCGATTCCAGCGCCGCAATGCCCTCCTCGCGGCTTCCCACTGCAACCAGGGTTGCGGCATCGAGCTTGAGCCGGCGAAGATGATCCGCCACCACGGGTTCGTTGCTGGTGCCCCCGATGACTGCAATCCTCTTTCCGTTCATTTCGGACAACGAGCGAAGGTCGGATTGCCGTCGGACGAGGACTGCGGTGGATTCCACGAAGACAAAGCTCGAGAAATACACCTCCTCGAAACGCCGCAGGGTGACCGTGCTCGATCCGCATTCCATATCGGCCTGGTTGTTCGCGATCGCGGAAAACCGCGTAGACACCGCGACCGGCACCCACTCGATCCTCAGGGTCTGGTCGAGGTGCCGTCCGATCGCATCGACGACGAGCCTGCACAGGTCGATCGTGTAGCCAACAGGCTTGTCTTTCTCTCTCACAAAGAAAACGGCGCTGCATCGCTCCGATAGGCGATCCGAACGACCTTCGTGTCCGTCATGGCCTTCAGGCGGCTGTCATTCGGGGGCTCATTCTGCGCAAACGATGGCGCTGCTAAGGCGCAGAAATAGAATAACAGAACCAATGTCCGCAACATGCCTTCCCCTCCCGATTTGGCTGGGCTTCGCACGCGGCCGAGATGGCAAAATTATAAGCCGGAGGTTCGCCGTCAACATTTTCCGGTGCTATGCTCGCTGATGGATGGTGGGGGCCTTCGCCCGCCGTTCCCGCAGTCCGCATTGACGGACCTAGCGCATTCGGACGCATGTTCGCAATCCTGGAGATCGAAACTCTCCGTCGCTGGTGCTGATTTTTGGTCTCATTCGGTCCGGGAGTGCTGCTGTGCGCGGCCGCCCGCAAGCTGACTTCTGCTTAGGGTCGAGCCTGTGTCAAAACGCGTACGGGCCGTGCCATGGAGCAATTTAATTTCCTGCGAACCCCAGTAGGCCGCGGAATCCCCGGTGCACGAGCGTGAACTTGTAAAAATCGTTCACCGAGGCTGAGCCTGTTTGAGTTTTGACACACTCTCGGTCAACAGGAGGAGCGGGCAAGACGTCTTAAAAATCCGCTGATCTTCAGTGACCAGACATTCGGTGATGCAACAGCATGCGGCGGGCGGCTTGAGAACTTGGCGCTGGAGGCCTTGCAGACTCCTGCGTAGGCGCTCGGCGAGGGCGAGGCCATCGACGTGAGATGGGGGTCAATGCCGACGTGGGTTGTCTGCATGGTCATTCGGGTGAGCCTCGGGGCGCGTGACGTTTGCGCAGTCCTTCGTGCCGCAGGCGGTCAAGGATTGCTCTGCGAATCCAATCGCTGCGCGTGAGCAGTTTATCGACGGCAGCGCTGTCGATTGCCCGAACAATATCCGTCGGGACGGGCAGCACGGGTCCGCGCCTTCAACTCTCGCATGGGTCGCATCATCGGAGGCGCTCCCGACTAGCCTTTCGATAGGGGAAATCCGCAACGACGACTGTGTTGGGCATTCGCCGTACTTCGCAATAGCCGAAGCGGATAGGCTTCCGCCTCTGGCGTTTCTTTGTCTTCCTGGGCCAATATCGAACTGCCGTCTTCGCGGTATCGACGCAAAGACCCTGCCCATCTCGCTGCAGCGAGGCGCGACAAAAAACGGAACTTTCCTGGATCATCCTAGGAGGTGGCATGATCGCGCGACCTACACAGACAAATCCGTCTCCCGCCACGGAGGCCGATGACCAAATTGCCTCTATCGGTGTCGATGCGCAGGCACCGGTTCCGGTACACGTAGACGCCGTTGCTGCACTGCGCAGGGCAGCAGAGGTCGTCAATCARATCACTCTGGAAACTATTCGGGAGAAACAGCCAGGGGACGACCAGCCTCCGCTCAACTTGGGTGCTCCGGCCCAACAGCGTAGCGACACAGATGCTCTGAGCTATTCCGAAGCTGCGTCAGCGGCCGTGTCAGGACCTACGCGCCTGAAGCTTGAGACCGCCCAGGAGCTTCGGGCGCTGTCACGGTTGGATGAGGCGGAGGCGTTGTACCTGAGCTTGCTGGCGGAGCAGCCAAAACTGGTGCGGGCGCTGACAGGACTCGGGCACATTGCGCGGGCGCGCGGCGAGCCCCGGCGGGCCTTGAAGTACTACCAGGCCGCTCTGGAGGTCGATCCGACCAGAGCCGACCTGAAGCTCAAGCTGGCCGCACAATTGCGCAAGCTGGCCCGCTTTCGAGAGGCGGAAGAGATGTATCGCACGGTCCTCGCGGAGGAGCCCGATCACGCCGAGGCCCGCGAGCGGCTCGGACGGCTGCCCAAGCCCCGGCGGTCCCGCCTGCCACCCTTCGAGATTTCCTGGCTGGAACGCGAGACCTTTACCCGCGCCGCCGAGTGGGGGCGGAATTTGGAGACCCTTGGCGGGCCACCGTTCGAGCTGAATCTCTTGGAGCTGGCGCAAGATCTGGCCCATGGCGCGGTGGAGGAGGTGAAGCGAGATTGCATTCTTCTGCGGCTGGACCAGAAGACCAAGCTGCTGCCGCTGGTGTCGGACCGGGAGGTCTACGAGCGGGTCGTCGCCCGGGAGGCGGCGGGCCTCAAGGCGGGCCATCTTCTGGGACCGGTGCTTGCGCCGCGTCAGGGAGCGTCAAAGAATGAAGTCACGATGGTGCGGAGCAAACACGAGTTCGTGTGGCGGCGAGAGACCGTATCTAAGATGATCGGATCATCGCTGCAAAGCCACCGCCGTAATATCCGGAAGCTCCTGAAAGCAGGCGTGCATGTGGAGGCCATTGGGCCAGAAAACCTGGATCGCGTGCTGGCCTGCAATGACCGCTGGTATGCCGCCATGAGAGCCAAAGGGGAGGCGACATACTACCGGGCTCGCACGATCTGGACCTTGGAAAACCTGACCGCGCTGGAGCCCTTGGGCGTGCGGCATCTGGCGGTGATGCTCGATGATGACGTGATCGGCTACAGCGTCGGCTGCCATCTCGGCGCATCATGGACTGCTTATGTTTATGGCAGAGGGGACCATGAGTACGATGTAGGTCCCTTGATCGTCCATGAGCGCGGCAAGTTGTATCCTGATCGAGATTGGATCAATGCGGGGGATGTCGGGCGCAGCCAAGGGCTTGCGGCTTTCAAGGAAAAGTTCACCACAGGGGCCGAAGACAAGCAGCTGATGTCAGGCTGGATCAAAGCGTAATCCATTCTGCGGCACCTTGCCTTATCGATCGAGCGCGGCGCAGCCTACAAGCTCAGCCCGGCTCATTCTATCAGCCAGGCTGTCGATGAGGTTCGGTCGCTCAATCGTAGATACGCCCGCACTCCTCGGATTGATAAACAATGGACATAGCGCAAACGCTGATTGGTCTGACGAACCTCGCGCCAGTCGGGATCGACGATGCGGAGGTTTTTCTCGCAGCGGCCGAACGCGCCCGGGTAAAGGCTTGGCTCTACTACTTCCCCTTGCTGTATCTCTACGGGCAGTTCCGAGCGCACGTGCTGGGCTGGGAGCGCTACGCCGGCTCAATTCTGGTCTACCAGATCCGCCGCAAGCAGGGCCGGCCACGCCTAGATCTGTACCTGCCTCCGTTTCCCTTCGATCCGGCCGCCCTGCGGCATGCGCTGCAGCGGATGCGGGACTTCAACGGCGACCGGTCGAGCCGAATCGTCTGGGTGCAGGAGAGTGATGCGCTGCCGGTCGCGCGGGCCGGTTTCGAGATTTTCTTCAAGGAGGAGGAGTTCATCTTCGACCGGGCAGCCGTCATGAGCCTGGAGGGGGCCGGCTTTAAAAAGCTGCGGCAAGAGTTGTCGAGGGCGCTCCGGCAGGGGCAGGTTGTCACGCGGCCCTACACGGCGGCGGATCAGCCCGCCTGTCTCGCTGTGTTGGAGGCTTGGCGGGAGCGGCTGATGGCCAATGGCATTGCGCCCAACGGCTACAGCTATACGGTCGCCTGCTTGGCCGTGGCTGAACGCTTTCCCTCATCGCTGCTCAACGGGATGGTGGTTGAGGTGGACGGGCAGGTGCGCGGCTTTGCCTTTTCGGGCTCGCTCACCCGCACCCTGGGGTGCAACTTCGTCCGCATCACCGACCTCAGCTACCGAGGGCTCTCCTATCTCCTGTGCTACCGGCTCATGGCCGAGTTCCCGGATCTGATCCGTTTCAACGACTCATCGGATACGGGCCGGCCCGGGCTGCGGCAGGCAAAACGAATGTTCAGACCGGTGGAAATGCATGGGCTCTACGGTGCCCGAGAGGGATGAAGCCCTGCGGCCAGCGGCTATGATGAAGCAGCCAAGCCAAGCGATGGGCCAAAAAGATCCGGCCATCGACTTCAATCTGCAAGTAGCCGTTCAGTGCCGGCATAGGCTCTGATTCCCTTCACGCCATTGCAGCCGACTTTCGACCGGATGTTGCTAGCCTCGGGATTGTAGTCGAGCAACCCGCGCGCTTAGCCGTCAAAGCGGCCTGCTTCTGGCCCGTACGCTGTGCATTGTTTTG
>NZ_JBFUMH010000038.1:0-40240 GCF_054049475.1 Microvirga sp. P5_D2
AGGCTGCGCAGTGTCTGAAGCAACGCGGAGCCTGGTTCCTGTTCCTGCCGGCTTATTCGCCCGATCTGAACCCGATCGAGCAAGCCTTTGCCAAGATCAAGGCACACTTGCGCAAGGCCGAGGCGCGAACGTTCGACGCGCTCTGGCGCGCCCTCGGCGACATCTGCGATTTGTTTGAGCCGCACGAGTGTTGGAACTACCTCAAGGCTGCTGGATATGCGTCCGATTAAACATCCGATGCTCTAGCCACCGAATCGCTGCTTAGGCTTGCGGTTGCGATCATTATTCAATAAGTCTCGACATATGGAAGCAGAGACCGTCATTCTGGCCCTCGCGGCCTTGGCCCAGCCGACCCGCCTCGACGTCTTCCGCCTCCTGGTGAGACACGAACCTGACGGACTGCCGGCGGGCGACATCGCCCGGGAGCTGGCGGTTCCTCACAACACGATGTCGAGCCATCTCGGCATCCTGTCCCGGGCAGGCCTGGTCCGCTCCGAGCGCCGCAGCCGCTCGATCATCTACCGCGCCGACCTCGACCGCCTGCGCGAGGTCGTGACCTTCCTGCTCCGAGACTGCTGCGGCGGCCATCCCGATGTGTGCGCACTTCTGATCGATGCCCTCACCCCCTGTTGTCCTCTGAAGGAGAAAGCCGATGGCTGACCGTCCCTACAACGTGCTGTTCCTCTGCACGGGCAACTCCGCCCGTGATCATGGCCGAGGGCATCCTGCGCAAGGACGGCGCCGGGCGCTTCAACGCCTTCTCGGCCCGAAGCACGCCGAAGGGCAGGGTCAATCCCATGGCCATCAAGGTCCTCGAGAGCTTCGACTATCCCGCGCAGGGCTACCGCTCGAACAACTGGGACGAGTTCGCGAAGCCGGATGCCCCCGCCATGGATTTCTTGTTCACGGTCTGCGACAACGCCGCGGGCGAGGCCTGCCCGGTCTGGCCTGGCCAGCCCATGACGACCCACTGGGGCATCGAGGATCCCGCCGTCGAGGGCACCGACATCGAGAAGGAGCGGGCCTTCGTCCACGCCTTCAAGTCCTCAAGAACCGGATCTCCGTCCTCATGGCCCTGCCGATGGCGAGCCTCGACCAAGTCGCCCTCACCCATCACCTGTGCGAGATCGGCCGCCTCGAGGGCGCGACCCCCGCAGCCGTTCTTCTCTTCGACCGCCGCTCCACCTGAGGCTGACCCATGGACGTCATCATCTATCACAACCTGGATTGCGGCACGTCCCGCAACACGTTGGCCATGATCCGCAACGCCGGCATCGAGCCGCATGTCATCGAGTACCTGAAGACTCCGCCGACCCGGCTCCTGCTGGGCCAGCTCATCGACCGTATGGGCGTTCCGGTCCGCGACGTCATCCGCGAGGAGGGCACGCCGTACAAGGAACTCGGTCTCGACGACCCGTCCCTGACCGACGACCAGCTCCTCGACGCCATGATGGCACACCCGATCCTGATCAACCGTCCTATCGTCGTCACGGCGAAGGGCGTGCGCCTGTGCCGGCCGTCCGAGGCATTCCTCGATCTCCTGCCGCCGCAGCAGGGCGAGTTCGTCAAGGAGGATGGCGAGCGCGTGGTGGACGAGCACGGGCGGCGGGTCGCGAGCGCATGACCGACACCTTTCCGCCCGCGCAGCGCCTCGCAGCGGAAGCACTCGGGACGGGCCTGCTCGTCGCTACCATCGTCGGCTCCGGGATCATGGCCAACAAGCTCGCCGGCGGGAACGTGGCGCTGGCCCTGCTCGGCAACACGATCCCGACCGGGGCGATCCTGGTCGTGCTGATCCTGGGCCTCGGGCCGATCTCCGGCGCCCACTTCAATCCGGCGGTCTCGCTCGTCATGGGACTTACCCGCGCCCTGCCCTGGCCGGAGGTCGGGGCCTATGCGGTGGCCCAAATCATTGGCGGCTGCCTAGGGACGCTGGTCGCCCATGGCATGTTCGATCTGCCGTTGTTTCAGCTCGCCGCGACTGCCCGGACCGGGCTGGCGCAATGGTTTGCCGAGTTCGTGGCCACCTTCGGGCTGCTCGTCACGATCCTGACGGTCGTCCGCTTCCGGATCGAGGCAATTCCCTATGCAGTTGGCCTGTACATCACGGCAGCCTATTGGTTCACCGCCTCGACCTCGTTCGCCAACCCGGCCGTGACAATCGCCCGGGCGCTGACGAACAGCTTTTCCGGGATCGCACCGAACAACGTGCCGATGTTCATCGTCGCGCAGGTCCTCGGTGCCCTTGGAGCGATGGCACTGATGCAGTGGCTGCTGAGTTCTGTACGGACCCCGTCGAAATCCGGAGCCATGGCTGGTGAGTAATCTTCCCAACGTCGACTTCTCGGTCCTGGACAACCCGGACCTCGGCAAGCTGGAGCCGAGACGGGCGTCCACGCACCCGCCCCGCATCCTCCTGCTTTACGGGTCGCTGCGGGAGCGATCCTACAGCCGTTTCCTGACCCTCGAGGCCGAGCGCCTGCTCCGGCATTTCGGGGCCGACACCCACGTGTTCGATCCGCAGGGCCTACCGCTGCCGGACGCCACCGCCAGCGACCATCCCAAGGTGCAGGAACTGCGCGAGCTGTCACTGTGGTCGGAGGGCTAGGTCTGGTGCAGCCCGGAGCGGCATGGTGCTACGAGCGCGGTGATGAAGGCCCAGATCGACTGGATCCCGCTCTCCGTCGGGGCCGTGCGGCCGACGCAGGGTCGGACGCTGGCCGTGATGCAGGTCTCGGGCGGCTCGCAGTCGTTCAACGCCGTGAACCAGTTGCGGGTGCTCGGGCGCTGGATGCGCATGGTGACGATCCCCAACCAGTCCTCGGTCGCCAAGGCGTTCCAGGAGTTCGACGAGGCCGGACGGATGAAGCCGTCCTCCTACTACGACCGCGTCGTGGACGTGATGGAGGAGCTGGTGAAGTTCACGCTGCTGACCCGCGACCGTTCCGACTACCTCACCGATCGCTACAGCGAGCGCAAGGAAGCGGCCGAGAAGGAAGCCAAGCGCCTCGCTGCGGAAGCCATAACGCACGAGGTCAAGGCGGCGGAATAGAATGAACGGCCCGGCATGGTCACATGGGCAACCCTGGCCTCCTCGCCGCGTTGATCCGACAGGCGCAAGTAGGAGCCAAGGCCATGTCCTACCCGAAGTCAGGTGACGATCATCCCCACAAGCCGAAGCTCAATCCCGGCGACCAGGCCGATCCGGATACCCCTGGGGCGGGTGAGAACGTCTGCCGGGAGTGCCAGGGCACCGGAAAGCTTGGCGACAAGGAGTGCCCGATCTGTGGCGGCACAGGCATCGTCATCGAGGAGATCGGCGGCGGCTAGGATTCACGCCCGTGCCCTCGGTCACGTCACCGGTTCTTGCGGTTCCCGCACGGCCTTCTCCGCCTCGACCAGCACGTCGCGTCCGCGCCACGGCTTCGGCATGAAGGTGACGCCGTCGGGCAGGCCTTCGGACACCGCGCCGGGATCGCCCGACGTGAGCACGATCCGGATCGTGGGCCAGAGGGTGCAGGCGGCCTTGGCAAGCTGGACACCGTCCATGTCACCGGGCAGGCGGACGTCGGCGAACATCATCGCAACCTCGCCTCCCCGTTCCTGAAGATAGGACAAGGCCGCATCGGCGCTTTCCACCTCAACGACGTCGAGCTCCGTCTCCTCCAGCAGGGCCGCAGCAAGGTCGCGAACGTCGGGATCGTCCTCGACAATCAGGGCGACGTGCGGTTCAGGCTGCTTGGCATCCATGGTCCACCTCCTGCGGTTCCGTCTTCCGAAGGATCGCCGCCAGCACTGCCGGAACGGGGTGCTCCAGCTCATCCCGGTAAACCTCGGCAAAGGCGCGGGCGATCATGAAGGTGGCGACGTCCGGGCGAAGGTCGTCGACATGGGGCAGGCGCACGTCGCCATAAGCGTCGCGGGGCATCGGCATTCTCCTTGGGTATTCCTGCCAACCCGTAGATGCGGCTCGAATGGCCTGGGCTAACATGCGTTAATCGGAGTGAACGGGCCGTGGAGCGATGGGTTTCAGCGTGGCGGGAGAAACCCGTTAAGTTGCAATGTATTTCGATAGATCCAGAAATATCGCTTGACGGAAGCGGGCCGCTCATCCATCTTATTTCCATGAAGGTTGAACAAGCCGCCAAACAGCTCGAAGCGCTCGGGAACACTACCCGGCTTCAGGTCTACCGCACCCTGGTGCGGGCCGGAGAGGCGGGCCTGCCCGTCGGGCAGATCCAGGAGCGGCTCGGCATTCCGGGCTCGACGCTCTCGCATCACCTCCAGCGGCTCCTGCTGACCGGATTGGTGACGCAGGAACGGCAGGCCACGACCCTGATCTGCCGGGCCAACTATCCGGCGATGAACGGCCTCATCGTCTTCCTGGCCGACGAGTGCTGCGCCGATGCCGGATGCTCGACCCAAGCGGAGAACGCCGCCTGATTATTTTTTGCCCGGTATTTCCATATTGCCGGAAATATCAAAAGAGAGGCAGATGCCTGGCTTCCTTCCCTTCCTCCTCCATCTCGCCCGCGCGGCCCGGAACCGCCGGCATGTCGTCGCGCTCGGCGAGCTGGATGACCATCTCCAGCGCGACATCGGCCTCGAGCGGACGGACGTCCTCGCCGTCCTGGCCCAGCCTCGCCACCGCGATCCCTCGCGGATGCTCAAGATCCTCCGCTGCCACGGACGCGTCTTCGTCGAGCGCGTACGCGACGGCTTCGCTCCCCGCCTCCAGTTGCTGACCAAGGAGTCCTGCCATGACCTCTTCCGATGCCCTCCCCGTTGCCATCATCGGCGCAGGCCCGGTCGGCTTGGCCGCCGCCGCCCACCTGATCCGGCGCGGCCTGCCCGTGAAGGTCTACGAGTCCGCTGAAACCGTTGCCGCCAACGTAAGGGATTGGGGGCACGTCCGCCTGTTCTCGCCGTGGGAGTACAACACCGACGCGGCGGCCCGCGCCCTGCTCCAAGCCCACGGCTGGCAGGAACCGCCCGGCAAGGCGATGCCGACGGGATCGGACCTGTACGAGGCCTACCTCAAACCGCTATCCGAAATCCCCGAGATGGCAGCGGTGATCGAGACGGGCGCGAAGGTCACCGCGATCACCCGTCAGGGCGCCGACAAGGTGCTCAGCCGGGGACGCCGGACCAACCCCTTCGTGCTGGCCGTCTCCAACGGCAACGGCGCGTTCCGCCGAGACCTGGCCCGGGCGGTGATCGACGCCTCCGGGACGTGGACGGCCCCGAATCCTCTCGGCGCGGGCGGAATCCTGGCCGAGGGCGAGGCCGAGAACGCGGACCGCATTGCCTACGGCATCCCGGACGTGCTCGGACGCGACCGCGCGACCTACGAGGGCAGGACGATCCTCGTCGTCGGTGCCGGGCATTCGGCCGCGAACGTCCTCCTCGATCTCGCCCGGCTGGCGAAGCGGAATCCCACGACGGCCATCGTGTGGGCCACACGCGGTTCCAACCTGATGCGCGTGTACGGTGGCGGCCGGGCCGACCAGCTCCCGGCCCGCGGCGAGCTCGGGTCCAAGCTCAAGGCGCTCGTCAACAGCGGACGGGTCACCCTCGTGGCCGGGTTCTCCGCCACACGCATCCGTGCCATCGACGGGCAGGTCATGGTCGAGGGCCAGACGATGGGTGGCCTCCGCGAGGTCGGCCCTGTCGTTCGGATCGTGGTGTCGACCGGACAGCGTCCGGACCTGAACCTCACGCGCGAGCTGCGGCTTGACCTCGATCCGTGGCTGGAGAGCTCGAAGGCGCTCGGCCCGCTGATCGACCCGAACCTGCACTCGTGCGGCTCGGTTCCTCCGCACGGCCACCGCGAACTCGCCCATCCCGAGCCGGGCTTCTACACGGTCGGCATCAAGAGCTACGGGCGGGCACCGACCTTCCTGATGCTGACCGGCTACGAGCAGGTCCGCTCCATCGTTGCCGCCATCGCCGGGGAGATGGCAGCAGCGGATGACATCCACCTCGTCCTGCCGGAGACGGGCGTGTGCTCGACCAATCTCCCCGTCGACGGGGCGACGGTATCGACAGGATGCTGCGGCGGTCCCGCTCCCGCGAAGGTCGATGCCTGCTGTGTTGCGGACGTCGAGGCCAAGGCCGAAGGCAAGTCCGGCTGCGGATGCGGCCCCGCGAAGACACCGGAGAAGGTTGCGGAACCTGCGGGCTGCTGCTGAGATCGGCCCGTGTCGAATCCCGTGAGTGAGTCCCTGGCGAGTGACCCTGCCATGCCGAGGCCAAGCCCGAGGGTGGTCATCAGCGCCCTCGGGATCACGCAGATCCTCGCCTGGGGATCGTCCTTCTACCTGCCCGCGGTGCTGGCGCAACCGATCGCCGCCGACACCGGATGGTCGCTCGGCTGGGTCGTCGGCGGACTGTCCGTCGGCCTGCTCGCGGCCGGACTGGTCGCGCCCCGGGTCGGGCGCACCATCGATGCCAGGGGTGGCCGTCCGGTGCTGATGGCCAGCTCGATCCTGCTGTAAGGCAGCTCATGCAAGCGCTTCCGAAGGCGAGGGACAGGATCCGCATCTTCGCCAAATGGCTAAGCTTGCCTCCTCAAGAAGCGCCTTCCAAGGTACCATGTTCCGGCTTCGAAGCGGCTTCACAAAGATTGGGTCCCAACGAGAAGGCGCTGGAAGTCGTCCGGGGGATGCTGCCGCCCGTCCGCATCAGCGATGAGGACGTTGAGCACTCCGCCAGCGATAAAAGCACGGGCCTTCTCGACCGCTGCGGCCGCCGTCTCGCAGGTTGCCGCCAGCGGCCCATTCAGCCATTGTCCCGTCACAATGAAGAACATGCACTCTCCGCTTGGTTGATCATGTCGGCAGGGGATGTGATTCCTGATCCGATGGCCAACCTTTTCTGATGAGGCGGCGGATATCAAATCAGAGCCCGCCAAACCACGACGATGGTTGGCGGGCTCTTTGTGCTTACGCGGGGGATGCGGCTGCCGGTTTCGGGTGTTCCAGGAAGAAGCGCATCATCTCACGGCTGGCATCGGGACCCTTTGGTTCAGTGTAGGACCCACTCGGACTTCCTCCGGACCAGGCATGGCCGGCCCCGTGAAGGACCCAATGCTCGAGCATTGGGTGTCCGCCGTCATCGCACGCCACCGTGCGGGTATAACTGATCCCGCCCGGAGCCTGTCCGCGGCTGACCATCGAATGGAGATCCGAGCCTGCTTTCGACTGAGCAATGACCTGGTCACCATTGACCGGATTGACGGTCGTGTCGCGATCACCATGGAACACAATGGTTGGCACAGGCTGTTTGGCCCCGCTCCGTTGAGGCGCCCCACCCTGCCGCATGGCAGCAAATGCCGAGGGCATGTCACGAGCGGCCCCGCATGCCAGTCCCGAGTGGACGCCCACGGCCGCATAGAGGTCAGGGTAAGCCGATCCCATGATCGCCGCGGCGGCTCCACCAGCCGAGAGCCCGGCGACATAGACTCCTCCGGGCTCAACCGAGAAGTCGCGCATGATCTGCCGGGTGATGCCAGCGATCAGCGATGGCTCTCCGCGATCCCGCTGCTGATCCGCTGCGTTGAACCAGTTCCAGCATTTTGAGACATTCGCCGACTGCGCCTGCGCCGGGTAAGCCACCAGAAACGTCTGCTCTTCGGCCAGATCGTTCATCCGCGTGCCGGCGGCAAAATCGTCCGGCGACTGGGTGCAGCCGTGCAGCATCACCACGAGCGGCAAAGGCTGACCCGTGTAGCCGCTGGGGATGTAGACCTTGTACGCACGGCTTCCCGCCTCGTTGGCAAAGATCCGATCCTCAAAGCGCGCACCCTCTGGCAGCGGGGCCGGTGCACGGGCTGGGCCCCGTCCGACCAAACCATCCAGGCTGACCCCGGAGCCGGATTGCCCCATGCGGTCGAGGAAACCGCGCAGCGCCTCCGGCATCTGAGGCTGGCCCGAGGCTCCGGCGAGACCACCAAGAGGATTAGAGGCCCCGTGTGGGAGGCTGAATTTTGGCGGGGTCCAGGCCCCTCCCCCGGCAGGTGGCGGCACCATATCGATGATGCGACGGAATTGCCCTGCTGCGCGGTTACTTTCATCTCCTCCGGCGCTGCTTGAGGTCGTTGCTGGGTGAGCACCCGAAAGACCTCTCTGGAGGAGTGCTATGGCTTCGGTGAGCCGGCCTTCGCGGGTGAGGCGGGTCGCCTCGAGCATGTCGATGTTCGGTTGGGCGTTCATGGATTCGGTCCTGTTGTGGGGTGAAGTGGGGCAAAGCGGGACCTGCCTCTTCCAGTCGGAAGGGTTGGGCAGGCTCGAAGGCGGTGGGGTGGGTGCTACCCGGTGATCAGCGCATGCGGTCCTTGAGCGCTTCTTTGACAGCCGGACTGGCGTGCAAGGCACCAAGGACATGAAGGGAGGCGATCGTCTGTTGGGCTAGCTCGGGCGTGACATCACCAGCGATGCTGGCGAGACCGAGAACCTGGATGTGCAGTACTTCGCCGGCCGCTTGCACTGCTTCTAGGTCCTGAAGGCTGTAGTGGAGCAGGCCCAGGTCGAGTTGATGTCGTTCGACCGATCTCCTAACGGCATCGTTGTGCCGGTCGAGCTGGTTTCGAATGGCTGTGCGGATGAAATCGGTCCGATTGGAGTAGAAGCCCTCCTGGACGAGGAGATCAATATGGCCGAGGTCGACATAGCCGAGGTTAATTGTGATCTTCTCGCTGTCTCCGGCTTTGAGCCGAAACTCGTGTACACTGCCGGCCATTGCCGCCCTCCATTTACCATCTGCATGGATGGTATTTGGATGGTGCGTCCGGCACATTCAAGCCCTGCTCTCCATATTTGGCCGAACTCTGCCCGCTACTTGGCGTCTATGTCACTGGGCTGACATCTCAAGCGGGTGCGTGGTTTTTGACGTGAGATCTGATCAGGAGAACCCAATGCCCACCGTCCAGCACATTTACTGCAGTGCCATCATCAGCAAGAAGATGTGCGATGCCCTGACGAGCTATGTCTTCTCGATCAGTGCCGCCAAAGCTGGTGTGGACGAATTCGTGGTCTATCTGGTGACAGGCGGGGGTAATCCGAGTTCCGGAATGGAGCTTTACAACTTCTTCAAAGCTAGGCCTGAGCGAACGACTATCTACAACATGTCGAGCGTCGACTCGGCGGGCGTGCTGTTCTTCCTTGGCTTCCAGAAGCGCTACGGCCTTCCGGCCTCCAGCTTCATGGTACACCAGACCAAGTTCTCAAAAGCCTCCCTGCCCGACTGGTACAGCTACTCCGACCTGAAGAAGTCAGAGATGGAGCTGCTTGCGGTCGATCAGAAAACCCATCGCGTGATTGCCTCTGAGACAGCCCCGAAGGCTGAGGTGCCTCTCTCAGTGGAGGATGTTGAAGCTGCCGCTAGCCGCACGACCATCTATTTCGCCGAGGATGCTCTGCGGCACGGCTTCATTGAGGGCATCATGACGCCGACGATGCCGATCCAGGATGTGTTCTACCTGACGGACCAGTATCTCGCCGGACTGACGGATTGAACAGCGCTCGGCTTAAACTTCTAAAGAACAACGCGCGGCTAGGCGCGCGCCTCTTCTCCGAGTTTCTGTGCGGCTCGCTCTGCCGCACTGGCGACTGCATCAGGAGCCAGGTGATGGACCATGTGGCCGAGCCCCGGCAGTGCGATGAAGTCGCTCTGCGGCAGTTCCCGGTGCAGGCGCTCCGATTGACGGCCGACATCCGCAATCTGGTCATCCGCGCCGGTGATGATCGTGATTGGCATCCGCAGCTCGCTGTAGTGGTGCTGCAGCTCCATCACTGAAGGAGTCATGAGGGCTGCGTCCTCAGCCGCGGCGCGTAGCTGCGACGGTCGGAGCATCAGTTCCTTTGGGAACAGGCGATCGAACCGCTCCGGCACCTCTGCTGGCGCGAACATTTGTTTGATCAGGCCCGGCAGGATCGCGCGGGCGATCAGGGGAGAGATAGTATGGCGCATTACATCGCCGATCACTGGAACAGCTGGCGGTGAGAACAGGAACGTGTCGGCTCGAAGCGTTGGGTAGTAGTAGCCGGAGGCAAGCACAAGACCGCGAACAAGCGACGGACACTTAAGCGCAAGGGCGACTGCGACCAAGGTCCCCCAGGAGTGGCCCAGGACGACTGCTTGTTCGACACCGAGTTGCCCCAACGCACGCTCGAAGAGTTTGGCGTGAGCCCGTGGGGTCCAGAGCTGGCGGGGTCTGCCGCTGTAGCCATACCCCGGGCGGTCGAACACGATGACCCTGTAGCGAGACGCCAGACGGTCCACGAGACCGCTGACGGTAAAGTCCTGGATCATGGTGCCGTTGCCATGGATCAGCACGATAGGTTCGCCCTCGCCGCGCTCGATATAATGCAGATGCACGCCATCAACATCGAGGAACCGGCCTATCGGCGGCGTCCTGCGTTCGGCAGCCCTGGTTTTCTGCCGGTTGTACAGAACAGTAGCGCCCAGCGCTGCGGCCGAGCCTGCCAGAGCCGGCGTTAGCCAACGCCAACGGCTTGAATGAGAGTTCTCATTGGGACGGGGCGCCCTGCCCGACCTTGCAGTCGTCAGCCCATGGCGATGGGTGTTAGCCCGTTGTGGTTGAGTCGCGTGAAGGGTTGTCTCAGCTTGGTCGCGCTGGCCTGTCTCGGCTCTCGTCTCAGTGCGGGACATGCATGCTCTCCATGTGGGCTGATCGTGGCGAACGCTCGAGACGCCAGTCAGTTGCTGCAACGCAGCAAGCTGAAACAATCGCCCTTTTCGAAGAGGCTTTTTCGTGTACGCGGGTGGTTGGCTGAGTTGTGAACGGTGCCCCAGACGGTTGATGATCCCCGATGTCACCAATGGTTTCAGAGAGCCTTATCCAGCGGCTTGCTCCTCGGTTTCATCGGAAAGGAGGTCGTCGAGCATGTCAGCGAGATCGACAACTTGATCTGAGACGGCTCGATAAACCGCGGTGTCGCCAGACTGATCCTCGATCCGAATGCGGTATTCTCCATCAACACGTGTGACGGCAATGGTGGTGATTCAGCGCCGCATCCTGGCCGTAGGGATCCAGGATGCCGATGACGAGCGCGCCGGGCTTCACGCCTTCGAGCTCGCCCTGGCCGGGCGACGGACCTTGAGGATGACATCGGCATCCTTGAGGGCATCGGCTGCGGATGCCATGATCGAGGCGCCTGCGGCCTCGAACTCCGCATCGGGAAGGCCCGCTTTCGAGCCGACCCCGGCTTGGACGATCACGTCCGCGCTGAGGGTTTTGTATTTCTTGACCGTGTCAGGGGTGGCGGAAACGCGTGTCTCCGCTCCATCAGTTTCGGAGAGAACGGCGATCCGCATCGGGCAATCCCTCCAGTTCGTTGACCAAAGCCAGCCTCCGTAGACCGCACGACAGGCGGCCGGCACGCCCTTCATCACGAAGGTCTTCATGACGTCAGCGTGCCGACTGAGTTCAGGTGTTAGCCCATCCCTGACGAAGGGATCCCAAGCCTCGTCGTCTCAGAGAAAGCCGATCGAGATCCACGGCACGGCCGCGACCAGGATCAGGCCGACGATCAGGGCGAGGATGTATCCGACGATCGGCCTCATGCCCTGATCCGGGTGGATGCGGCTGATCGCGCAGGCGGCGTAGTACCCGACCCCGAAAGGTGGCGCGAACAGGCCGATGCCCATGGCGAGGATGACCACCATCGCATAGTGAACCTCATGCACGCCGATCTGCCGCGCGATCGGGAACATGAGCGGTCCGAACAGCACGATGGCTGGAATTCCCTCGAGAACGCTGCCGAGCACGATGAAGGCCAGGATGGACACGGCCAGGAACATCGCAGCTCCCCCCGGCAATCCGGTCATGGCCGAGGCGAGCAGGCCCGAGAACCCGGACTGCGTGAGCGCCCACGCCATCCCGGTGGCTGCACCGATGATCAACAGGATCGCTCCAGAGAGCGAAGCCGTCTCGACCAGCATCGGCATGAGCCGGCGCCAATCGAACCGGCGGTAGATCAGAAGACCTGCCAGGATCGAGTAGACGATGCCAATGGTCGAGACCTCAGTCGCTGTGGCGACGCCTTCGATGACGGCAGCCCGGATGATGAATGGCAGGGCGATTGCCGGGAGAGCCACGATGAAGGCTTTGCCGATCTCGCGCCAAGTCGCTCGCTTGACGTGGCTGAGATCTTCACTCCGGTAGCGCCACCAGACCAAGCCGCAGAGGGTGAGGCCGAGCACCACGCCTGGCAGAAGACCACCGGTGAACAGGGCTGCGATCGACACGCCTGTCACAGAGCCGATGGTGATCAGCACAAGGCTCGGTGGGATGGTCTCGGTCTGAGCGCCCGTGGCCGAGAGCAGAGCCACCAGGTCGCCAGGCTTGGCCCCGCGCTCCCGCATCTCCGGAAACAGGACGGGTGCCACGGCCGCCATGTCGGCTGCCTTCGATCCCGAGATGCCGGAGACCAGATACATGGCCCCAACGAGCACGTAGTGGAGGCCGCCACGCACATGCCCCAGGAGACTGGCCAGGAAGGCCACCATGGCGCGAGCCATGCCGGTCATCTCGATCAGTAGACCGAGGAAGACGAACAACGGGACCGCCAGAAGGATGAGATGCGACATGCCCTCGTCCATCCGGCCGACGACAACAACCGTCGGTGTGCTGGTGGTCAGGGCGATATAGCCGAAGGTGGCAAGCGCAAAGGAGAACGCAATTGGCACCCCGGCGAACACCATGGTGGCGACCAACCCGACGAAGAAGATCAGTAGGTTGAGATTGCCCAAGCCCCGCAACGCAGGCTGCAACAGGATTAAAACGCCGATTATCGCGCCCACGAGGACGAGCGCCCCGACGACCTGCCGCCAGTTGCCGACCTGCACCAGGCGCAGGACCGCCATGATCGTCATCAGCCCCATCCCGATCGGTAGTGCCGCCGCCCGCCAGGAATTGGGAATTTCGAGCGCCGGCGTCGTGACGTAAACTTCGTCAGCTGCGAATTCATAGGCCGGCTCGATGATCAGGAGCAGGAAGGCCAGCGCCGCCGCCGCAGCGACCACGTCAAGGAAGGCCCATACCCGCGTCGGTAGCATGCCGAGAACAGCCGTCATCCGCATGTGCTCGTTGCGCCGGAACGCCACCACGGCGCCGAGCATCGCGAGCCACAAAAACAGGATCGACGCGAGCTCATCCGACCAGACGAGCGGTTCATGGAAAACATACCGGCTGATGACGCCAGCCAGCAGGACAACGATCTCGGCGACAACGAGGAGCGCCGCCGGGATCTCGACGAGAGGCCGGAGGACGGCATCGACCGATGCCGCCCAGTGCCGTCGTGACGGAGCTGTCTCCGTCACATGGGTATCCAATCCGTGCACGTGAGCCATGGCACTTACCCTAGCTTTCCGGAATATTTTTCGAGTTGCGCCCAAGCCTCCTCGCCGAACTTGCCCTTCCACTCCTTGTAGAAGGCCGTCTTGGCCAGAGCCTGACGGAACGGCTCCCGATCCACCTCAAGGAACTGAAGGCCTTTTCCGCTCAGCTCCTGTCGGAGGGTGTTTGCCAGCTTGGCAATGTCGGCGCGTTGATCGGCAGCAGATTTGTCAAACTCGCGCGAGACGACATCCTGCAAGTCCTGGGGTAGACGCTGGAAAGCCCGTTTGTTGCCGAGGATCCAGTAGCCGTCCCAGACATGGCCGGTGAGACTGCAGGTTTTCTGCACCTCATAGAGCCGGGCCGTGGCGATGATGGCCAGCGGGTTCTCCTGGCCCTCCACTACCTTCGTCTGCAGCGACGAATAAAGTTCGTTGAAGTTGATCGGCGCGGCCCCAGCATCGAGCGCCTTGAACAGCGATGTCAGAATCGGCGCCGGCGGGACGCGGATCTTGAAGCCCTTCAGGTCGCTGGGCGTCTTGATCTCGCGCGTCGAGGAGGTGATGTGGCGGAAGCCGTTGTCCCAGGCCTTTGATACCGTCATGATCGGCGTCTTGGCGATCTGGGTGCGGACATAGGCGCCGAGGTCGCCGTCCATCGCCTGCCAGACGGCGTCGTAGTCCTTGAAGGCGAAGCCGGTGTTCAGGATGCCGGCAACGGGCACGAAGGTTGCGAGAATCGAGGTCGACAGGTTGAAGAACTCGACGCTGCCGTTTCGTACCTGGGTGAGCAAGTCCGTGTCGGAGCCCAGCTGATTGGCTGGGAACAGCTTGATGTCGAGCTTGCCGCTCGTGGCTTCGCGAATTCGATTGAGCGCCTCCTGGGCTCGCGTATTGACCGGGTGGGTCGGATCTTGCCCGGTTGCGAGCTTGTACTCGAACTCGGCCGCCGATGCGGGATACTTGAGGATGGTGACCAACGGTACTGCCGCGCCGGCGGCGATAAGCCCACGGCGAGTCATGCCGTGCGAGTGTTTCTTGAGCGTATTCATGATGTCCCTCCTTCGTCCGGGGGCCTGTCGCAACAACCCGGATATTTTCGTCTCCTCAGGAGAGGCCCAGCTGAGCCTCAGTGTGTGCGCTCGTGGTTTTTGTTCAGCGCCTTGTAAGCTCGGATCACCTGACTATCGTCAGCATCCCCATCGCCGTGCCCTGACACAGCGAGAAACATCTGATGCGCGAGAGCTGCGAGAGGCAGCGCCGCCTTGCCGTCACGGCCCGCTTCGAGCACGATGCCGAGATCCTTCACGAAGATATCTACGGCACTCGTAACCGGCGGCTCGTCCTGCAGCATGCGTGGCCCACGATCTTTCAGCATCCAGCTCGAAGCGGATGAGCTGCTGAGGATTTCCAGCAGGACGCTCAGATTGACGCCCACCTTGCTGGCCAGGGAAAAAGCCTCCGCCGCCACGGCAATGTGCACCCCGCACAGAAGCTGATTGACCGTCTTGACCACCGCGCCCTGTCCGGGGCGCTCCCCGACGTAGAACACCTTGTCGCCGAGAGCCTCGAAGGCTGGCCTGACAAACTCGAACGTTTCACGTGGCGCCGCGGCCATGATGGTCAGCGTTCCCGCTTGAGCGCCCACGACCCCGCCTGAGACAGGAGCATCAACGAAGTGCCGGCCTGCCTCGAGCACCCGTGCAGCGATCGTCTCGACGGCACTTGGTGGGCATGTCGCCATGAGCACCACCACGCCATTGTGGGGCAGCGCCGCCAGCGCGCCGCCGTCGAACAGGACCGCTTCGGCCTGCGCGGCATTCACGACCATGAGGAGTAGAATTTCCGATCCTGCGGCGGCATCGGCAGGAGTGGCGGCCTTCGTCCCTCCCGCCTTGGCAAAGTTGCCCATGATGTCCGGCCGGATATCGAACCCACGCACAGTGAATCCGCGTGCGACTAGGTTCGTGGCCATCGGCAAGCCCATAGAACCGAGCCCGACGAACCCGACCGTTGTCATGGCCCTGGTGCTCACTGCGATAACCATCCCTTGACTTGCCTTGAAAGAGCGTCCGTCGAGAGGCCGTAACGATCGTGCAGGGTCGGGAGTGCACCGGCATCGAGGAACTCGTCCGGAAGAGCAATCTGCCGGAAGGCCGGCGGGATCACGCCTGACCGCATCAGGAGTCCCGCAACCGCCTCGCCCAGGCCGCCCACAATGGTGTGGTTTTCCGCCACAACCACCATCCGGCCGGTACGCGACGCTTCGTTCAGGATCGTCGCCTCATCCAAGGGCTTAATGGTCGGCACGTGCAGCACGCCGACATCAACGCTGTCTTTGGAGAGTGCTTCCGCCGCCTCGAGCGCGCGCATGGTCATTAGCCCGGACGAGATGATCAGCACGTCATTCCCGCCCCGCAGGGTCTTGGCCTTGCCGAGCTCGAACGTGTAGTCGTACTCGTCAAGGACGAGGGGTACGTTGCCACGCAGAAGGCGCATGTAAACCGGACCGTTGTGCGCCGCGATCGCCGGCACGACCTGCTCGATCTCGTGAGCATCGCACGGATCGATGATAGTGATGTTCGGCATGCCCCGGAAAATGGCGATATCTTCGGTGGCCTGATGACTCGGGCCGTAACCAGTGGTGAGGCCCGGCAGGGCGCACACGATCTTGACGTTGAGGTTTTCCTCCGCGATCGCCATGCAGATGAAGTCGTAGGCTCTTCGTGCTGCAAACACCGCATACGTCGTGGCAAACGGCATGAAGCCTTCCCGGGCCATTCCCGCGGCGGCGCTAATCAGGAGCTGTTCGGCCATGCCCATCTGGTAGAAGCGGTCCGGATGAGCCTTGGCGAAGACATGAAGGTCGGTGTACTTCGCGAGATCCGCCGTCAGGCCCACGATCTCGGGCCTCGTCTCTGCCAGCGCCGCGAGGGCGTGGCCGAAGGGAGCAGGTTTCGTGCGCTGATCCGCCCCWGCCAGCGAAGCGATCATTGCCGAGGTGGTCAGGCGCGGCTTGTCTGCCGTTCCTTGCCCTCCTTCACCTTGTTCACCGAGCCATGCAGGACGGGTGTATTTCGAGCGCCTCATGAKGTCCTCCCGGCGTCAAGCAGTTCGAGGGCCTTCTGCCATTCGTGCGGTTCGACCCGCAGGAAGTGGTTGCGCTCCCGCTCTTCGAGGAACGGAACACCCTTGGCCATCTTGGTGTCGCAGATGATGATGCGCGGCTTCGGCTCAGTGAGGTTGCGAGCCGTGTCGAAGGCGGCGACAAGGGCATCGATGTCGTTGCCGTTGACCCGCTGCACGTGCCAGCCGAACGCCTCGAAGCGTGCTTCGAGAGGCTCGAAGCCCGTGACCTGGGAAGCCGGCCCGTCCGCCTGCTGGTTGTTGACGTCGACGATGCCGATTAAGTTGTCGAGCTTCCAGTGGCTTGCCGACCAGGCCCCTTCCCAAATAGAACCCTCGCCGAGTTCTCCATCCGAGAACAGGCAGTAGACGAACGAGTCCGACTTCTTGCGCTTGAGCCCGAGGCAAAACCCGACGGCGAGCCCCAAGCCATGGCCGAGCGACCCGCCTGTGATCTCCATGCCCGGCGTATAGGCGGCCATGCCCGACATCGGCAGGCGGCTATCATCGGAACCGTAGCTCTCAAGCTCATCCTCCGGGAGAATTCCGGCCTCGATCAGGGCTGCGTAAAGAGCAATGGCATAGTGGCCAATGGAGAGGAGGAATCGATCACGTTCCTCCCATTCCGGCTCGTCGGGGCGGTAGCGCATCCCGTGGAAGTACGACACCGCCAGGACGTCGGCGACACCGAGGGCTTGGGCAATATAGCCTTGGCCCTGCACCTCGCCCATGCGCAGCGCGTTGCGACGGATGCGGTAGGCCCGTTCCTTCAGGGGCACGTTGGACAGGGCAGGCCCGGAGGCCTGCGGTCCAGCTTCGCTGGTGCTGCTAGTCATCGATCTCTCCAGATGTTGGGAGGGCGCGAATGAACTGGCGCCCATGGGCGCTGATCAGTGGATCAACATGCCGCCGTTCACGTCGATGACGGCGCCGGTGATGTAGGCGGATAGATCCGAGGCAAGGAACAGGTAGGCTCCCGCTACATCCTCGGCATTGCCGAGCCGGTTGAGCGGAATGCCTTTCAGGATGTCCTGGCGCATCTCGTCCGTGAGCTTGCCGCCGGTAATATCGGTCTGGATGAGGCCTGGCGTGACGCAATTGACCCGGATGTTATCTGGCCCGAGTTCCCGCGCCATGGCCTTGGCAAGGCCCAGAACCCCAGCCTTCGCGGCCGAGTAATGCGGGCCACCAAAGATCCCACCGCCGCGTTGGGCGGACACCGATGACATGCAGGCGATCGAGCCCTGACGGCGGGAGCGCATGTGCGGAATGAAGGCTTGGCTGAGATAAAGGACGCCGGTGAGGTTGACGTCAACGATGCGGCGCCAGCTCGCCTCGTCGATCTCCATGGTCTTCACGGGCTGGGTAATACCGGCATTGTTGAGAAGAATGTCAACTTGACCCAACGCGGTGATGGCTGCCTCGGCGGCACGTTTGCACTCCTCGAGATCCGCAACGTTGCACCGAATGCCAAGATGATCCGGGCCGAGGGACGCGGCCGCCTCCTTCGCCCCGTGCTCATCAAGATCCAGAATGGCGATCCTGGCGCCATGGGCTGCAAAGAGTCGGGCGGTTGCAAACCCGATCCCACGCGGGCTGGCCGCGCCGGAAATAACGGCAGTCTTGCCTTGTAGCAACATCGTTTCCTCCACGATGAATTTCATTCTTGTGTGGCTTATGGGAGGAAGTATTGGCCCGGGTTGATCTTCGGACAAACGCAATGTTTACAACACCTGTTGAATTTGATTCACTCCACTGATGCTCCAGCATCTGCCTCTATCGTTTCTGCGGGTTTTTGAAGCGGCTGGCCGAACAGGGTCCTTCCGGGCGGCAGCTTTGGTCTTGAACCTGACGCCGAGCGCAGTCAGTCATGCCATTCGTAAGCTGGAGCAGGTTCTTGGATTGCCTCTCTTCGAGCGCGACAGCCGCCAGGCTCGCCTGACCTACGAGGGCGAGGTGCTGATGCGTCATGTCAGCCGAGCCTTCGATGAGCTGCGGCGTGGCATGGAGGTCGCCTCGACTCGCGGTCCCAAGCTCCTGCGCCTGCATTGTGCCCCGAGCTTCGCGGCACAATGGTTGACCCCTCGGCTCGCTGCATTCTTCAAACAGAACCCAAGCATAGAAGTGCGCCTCGCGGCTGGGACCGATTACACCCGGTTCAATTCCGATGAGTTCGATGCCGATATTGTTTACGGACCACCCCGTGTGGAAGGGCTCATCGTGGTCCCTCTCGGCCACGAGACGATTGCACCTATGTGCGCACCCCACCTTGCCGCCACGATAGAAACGCCCGCGGACCTTTTTAATCACACTCTGATCCAAAGCGACACCAAGCAGATCCAGTGGACAGATTGGTTCGCGGCCAACGGCTTGACCGCACCTGCTCCAAACGGAAGCCGGTTTGATCGCAGCTTCCTGGCGATCGCAGCCGCTGCCGAGGGTCTAGGCGTTGCTCTGGAGTCGACGCGCCTTGCTGAAAGGGAGCTTGCATCGGGCCGCCTGATTATGCCGTTAGACCAGAAGGCAACACCTATCCGCTATGTCGGACACAACTTGGTTTTTCCCCGGTATGTCCGGCAACGTCATCCGCTGAGAACCTTTACCAAGTGGCTTCTCGCGGAACTTGGGGTGGAGGCCGAGATCCCCCTTAATGCGAACGCCGCTGACACTTCGCGTGCATCCCCTAGCCGTGGATCAGGCTGATGCTGGCGATGTCATAGTAACGAGAAATATCGTCCTAGGATGCTCCTCGACGGCAGGTGCACTCGCGGGTGGGAGCATCATAGCGGAATCGTTGTAAATCAGCTTAGAATTATTGACCCCGGTAGAGGAAAGCGCAACCGGCTGAATATTCGAAACAAATAGCGATAGCAGAGGGGTCACAGTCGGCGCCGGTCGTGACCCTCTCACCCTGAGCAAAGACCCAAGGCCACTCAAAGGTTTCCGCCGAGCAAGTGACGGGGGTCTGGGTTCGAAGCCGAATGACACCCTTCCCGCTCAGAGTGTCCGAACCGGAGGTTCGGACCCATGGCGACATCCCCATCCATGAACTGGCCAGCCTTGCCGGAAGCTTCGCCTCTGATGAGGATGATGAGGAAGTCGTCATTCGCCTCATGGCGGAGAAGTTTGGGCTATCACGGATCAAGCAGGGGACATGCGCTCGTTTCGAGGCGGCTCTTCGACTAGCAAAAGGATCGGCATAGCCGGGGTCCGATTTTGAAATGACCTCACGAGAAATCGCTCTCACGCCCAGGACAAGCTGGACGGTGATCCCTACGTTTGTCGTGAGCGACGATTCCAGCCACGACTTTGGTCTCCAAAAGCCTCATAGCCGGTGTCTGTTACTACGACGGTATCTTCGAGCTTGATAAAGCCTCGCTTGGGGTGATGCAGGGTCGTTTCAATCGAGACCACCATGCCCTGCTCAAGCGGCCGGTCCGCGTCATAGTCGGGATAAGGAATCGGGCCAGTCTTGGTCAAACGCGGGGCTTCATGGCTGATGATGCCCATGCCGTGAGCCAGGAAGCTTGTGTAGCTCTTGTGGGCCGATCGGGACAGCAGTTCTTCGGCTGCCGTAAAGATCTCACGCCCATAAGCGCCCGGCTTCATCGGCCTGCGGCCCGCCTGCTGAATGGCTTCGATCTCGGCCAAGAGGTCCTCGAGCTCCGCATCGGGTTGACCAAAGATGCCCATCCGACACAGATCACCAATATACCCCCTGTAATTCCCGCCTGAGTCGAGCGATATGATGTCGCCTTCGCGAACGCCTTGGTCCGACGGCGCTCGGTTAAAGCTGGTGCCAGCCGTCACCAAACAATACTCGAACACCAGGTCGCGTGCCTGCTCCTCGCGGCGCAACGCGTCGACGAGATCGTTCTTTGTGCACCCCGGCGTCGCCTTCTCGAACACAGCCATCATCGCGTCGATCACGCGCTCCGAGGCTTCCCGCAAAATCGAGAGCTCGGCGTCTGTCTTTCGTGCCCTGAGCCGCTCCAGCGGGAGCAAGGCGTCGATGAATTCGGCATTCGGTAAGCCGGCCCGGAGAGCTAAATATGCATCGGCCGTAAGGAATGCCGTTTCGATTCCGATCCGTTTATTCTCAGCGCCGAGGCGCCGAACATGGTCGATGACGGCTTGGGCCACATCGAGCGTTCCCCAAGTCGAGTGCTGGACGGTTGGCGTCCAGAATCTTCCAAGGTCCTTTTCATGGATCTCCAGTGCATTCGCGACATAGATTGCATCGCTCGGCCTACCCTTTGGATAGATCAGAGCCGGCAAATACCGGCTCACGCCAACCGCATCCATGTAGGCAAAGAAAAAGAAACGGTACCCTCCAAACAGGTACTGGATACTGTGCTTCGAGGTTGCAACAAGGAGATCGATGCCAGCTTCATCTAGGAGAACATCCAATCTCTTGATATCGAACGGGATGGAAGCATTGTTCACCTCACGCGCGACGGCTGATGGTGTCATTGGTTCCTCCCTTGGCTGTGACGATCCGTTAGTTAGAGCTCAGCATTTGTAATAGCTCAGCAGATTATGAACGAAGTTGCGGCCGCACTTGGGCATGAGAGAGCTTGGCTTCAGAAAGGGGCAACCGCGTCTGACAACTATTGATGTTCAGTCACACACGACTTGCGTACGCAGTGGGTCTGAGGCGGTCGCTAGCCACAACCGTGCGAAGGTCCGCTCCTCGTGCAAACCAAGACATCCGGCTTACTTCAGCTTCGTGCCGATACTGTTGAAAAACTCCGCAAAGGCCGACTTCTGGGTGAGCAGCATACAGGATGCTGGGCCTCGTCTGGCCCGGTGATGCTAGTAATAGACCGATGAAGTAGGGCGCGGGAGTTTTTCAACAAAATCTGCCAGAAACGGACCTTCCCGATTTAAAGGTTCCTCGGCAATGCTGTGACTCCTGAATGGCGAACAAGGGCCGGTTTGGGGCGGTCCGCATCAATGATTTTCGTTCGGAACAAGGGGACGATGCTTGGTGTGTGGGAGGTGTTGATCACGCTCGACAAGACAGATTTTGCAGTGAGAGCCATCAACGCGAGATGAGCGCCATCACACTCTCGGGTTGGCCCAATCGGGTCTGTCTCACCCGAAGTAGCAGATGACATTGCACAGGATCTCGTGCTTTGATCAGCGACGGCGCGAAGATGCCGCCCGGGCGAAAAGCCTGGAGTAAAAGGGAGAGAAGCAGCTTGTCACTCCTCGTTCTGCAGGACGTCGGGAAGGAATTTGGCGCCATTCGTGCTCTTTCTCATGTCAACCTCACGATCAAGCCTGGCGAGGTCGTTGGCCTCATGGGTGACAATGGCGCCGGCAAATCGACCCTAGTGAAGATCATCGCGGGCAACTTCCTCCCCTCCTATGGCAGGATCCTGTTCGAGGATCAGGAGGTTCACTTCACGAAGCCAGTTGATGCCCGCTCCGTCGGGATCGAAGTTGTCTATCAGGATCTCGCCCTTGCCGATAACCTGACGGCTGCCGCCAACGTATTTCTCGGGCGCGAGCTGAAGCGTAGGGTCGGCCCCTTCTCTTTCCTCGATCACGCTGCCATGAACCAGCGGACGGCAAATCTGTTTCGCGAACTGAAATCAGAGACTCGCCCCGATGACGTCGTCCGCGCTATGTCGGGCGGCCAGCGGCAGGCCGTCGCGATTGCACGGACGAGACTTGCCAAGGCCAAGCTTATTCTCATGGACGAGCCGACGGCGGCTATTTCAGTCCGCCAAGTAGCCGAGGTTCTCGATCTCATCCGCCGCCTGCGCGATGCAGGAATTGCCGTCATCCTGATCTCGCACCGCATGCCTGATGTGTTCTCGGTCTGTGAACGGGTGATCGTTATGCGGCGCGGAACTAAGGTCGCCGACAAGCTGATCGGCCAGTCGAGCCCCGAGGAGGTCACTGCCCTGATTACGGGCGCCAAGGAAGCGGCGTGATGACCGAAATCTCTCCGGCAACCGGCTCCGAGACGAGCGACTTCTCGAATGTGGGGCGAACCCGCTGGTGGCGACGCGGCTTCTTCGCGAGCCAGACTGCCTATGTCGCGGCTGCCCTCATCGCAATCATGATCGTAATGTCCTTCCTGAGTTCGGCCTTTCTCAGCCCGGGCAACCTAGCCAACGTGGCGAAGAACTTCTCCTTCGTAGGCATCGTGACGCTTGGCGTCACGCTCGTGATCGTCACGGGCGGCATCGATCTATCCGTGGGCTCCACCATGGCACTGTCGGCCATCGCCTGTGCCATCGTCATGCAGACCCTGAGCGGCACCGCATTCGACAGCGTTCCGATCGCCGGAATGCTAGTGTCGCTGGGTGCCGGCCTCGGCGTCGCCCTGCTCATTGGCTTGGCCAACGGGCTGCTGATCGCCCGGGTCGGCCTCTCACCTTTTGTCACGACGCTGGGCATGCTCTCCATCGTGCGTGGCCTTGCCTATGCGGTCACGGAAGGACGGGGGCAAGCTCCGACCGGTCCGGATGTTGATCTCTTCTACGCCATCACCGACGGCAACATAGCCGGCGTGCCCGTGGCCATCGTCTATCTCCTCATACTTGCAATCATCATCGGTGTCGTTCTTCATCACACGGCGTTCGGGCGGCATATTTTCGCCTTAGGCGGCAACGAGAAGGCAGCGGCCCTCACTGGTATTGCTGTCGAGCGGGTGAAGATTGCCGTCTATATGCTGTCCGCCCTCTCCGCGGGCTTTGCCGGCATCCTGATGGTGGGATGGCTTGGCTCAGCTCCGGCCAATCTGGCGACAGGCTACGAGCTGACGATTATTGCGGCTGCCGTCATTGGCGGCGCCAATCTTAACGGCGGCATCGGTGGACCGGCCGGAGCCGTGATCGGGGCTCTTCTTATCGAGGTCATCCGCAATGGTCTGGTTCTCGCGGGCATCAACGCCTATTGGCAGATCGTACTCGTCGGCGCGATCATCATTCTAGCGGTTCTGGTCGACCGCCTGCGCACCTTGCGAATGTCATCTTAGACACTGTCCTCAAAGGCAGCTTCAAACAGCCGGACGAAAGAAGCCAGCTATGAGAAGACCCTAAACCATGGGGCCGCAATCAACCAGGAGGAAGAAGACATGATAAAACGCCTGATCCTTGCTGCGGTCGCTGCAGCCGCTTTGACGGCCCCCGCATCGGCCCAGCAGACCTACAAGTTCGCCATCCTCCCGAAGGCGATGAACAACCCCTATTTCGATCTCTCCCGTGACGGATGCATGAAGCGGGCGAAAGAGCTCGGAAACGTCGAATGCATCTACAAAGGCCCTGTCGAGCATGAGCCGGCCAGCCAGGCCCAGATCATTCAGGATCTGATCAGCCAGAAAGTCGACGGCATCGCGGTCTCCGTGTCGGATGCTGCCGCCGCAGTGCGCGTGATCAAGGCGGCACGCGATGCGGGCATTCCGGTCATCACGTTCGACGCTGATGCTCCCAACTCCGCACGCCAAGCCCATGTGGGCACCGACAACCGTGCAATGGGGCGCGCGCTGGGCGAGGAACTCCTGAAGATCCGGCCTGAAGGCGGTAAATTCGCCATGGTGTCCGGCGGCCCTGCCGCTGCCAACCTGAAGGAACGCGTCGAAGGCGTGCGCGATGCGCTGAAAGGATCAAAGTGGACGGAAGTGTCAGGCTCGCCCACGTATTGCAACGATGATCTGGCACTCGCCGTGCAGCAGATGCAGGATCTGAAGACCGCCAACCCTGATCTCGCCGCTATTGTGCCGGTCGGCGGTTGGCCGATGTTCGTTCCCGAAGCGTACAAGAGCTTTGTGAACAAGAACAAGAGCGCGATGGACCAAGGCAAGTTCACCCTCGTGGTCGCGGATACATTGAAGGTGCAGCTCGAACTGCTGCGCGATGGCTATGCGAACGCTCTCGTTGGCCAGCGACCCTATGAAATGGGCGAGAAGGCGATGGATATCCTTCTGCAGCTCAAGAAGGGCGAAAAGGTCCAAGACATCGTCTATGCCGGCATTGACCGGGTGACCAAGGACAACGTCACGTCCATGTTGAAGTAGGCCTATCTCTTCATGAACACGTAGGTCGTCCTTGGACAATCCTTGGCCCGGGACGACCGTTTCGATTTAACGAATGACGTTTTTCGTGAACCTTCGCGAACTCTCCCTCTCGCCGCTCACCCGTTTCCTAGAGCATGATCTGAACCGCAGCCATACCCCTACCAAGTTGCAGGATCGCTGAATTGGCTGTGAGCGCTCCGGCGCAGACATGGGATCGGAGCGTTTTCCATCTCCCCACACTAGTCTGTTACGGGTCAAAGGCCGTATCTAGGAGCACCCGTGTAAAGGTCTGCTCATCGCGAAATTGCGGACCTTTGGCTACCCAGCGCAAAGTGAGTCGGAGTTTGCACGGCCTGCTCGAGTTTCGTCTGCTGTTACCCGTGGCGTTACCCGAGAGAAAAGAAGACGCGGGCCTGCAGAGACAGGAAAGCCCTTAAACCCTTGCCTGTTAAGGGTTTGAGGTGGTGAGCGCGCCGGGACTCGAACCCAGGACGCTCTGATTAAAAGTCAGATGCTCTTTTCAGCTCTCAGGCCAGCGGCCGCAGCTTGCAGGTCGGGTCTGAGGCCGCGGGATTGACGCAGCAGCCCAACCAACGGACCGGCAGAGCTTTCCGGCCACGGAATAGGGACCGGAACAAGATCTGCTCTCGACAGTGCCATGATGAGCACCGTTCAAGGCGGACGGTAAGGAACGGAGATCCTTCAACCAAGATGCGATCCCACAGGCGTCGATTTTGGGTAGCACTCGTAGAGCAGGAGCTCGCAGCCTAGGACGACCGCCCTCGGACGCGATGCTGTTCCACGTCGCCTGCATCCGCATCCATCCAGCTGCGCCGCTTTTTCCCCTGCCGCTGGGGCTTCTTCGCGCGCCTGTCCCGCCATGACTTCTCATCGGGTCTCTTGTGCTGAGACACAGAGCTGGTAACGAGCTTCTCCTCGATTTTCGCATTGAGGTTTGCCCGGAGGTCCACGACTGCCTCCAATTCCTCGAATACGCCCGGATAACGCTGAGCCAGCCAGAGCCATGTGGTAGCGATCTTCACTCGGGCTTCCAGCTTCAGGAGGTCGGTATTGATGCCGAAGTCCGGCGCCTGAACGCGCCCGTCGCGCGCATGCTGCCGGGCCCAGTCGAGCAGCAATTCGACTGCCATTTGCTCCCGTCCATCAACAGGTGCCATTGAGTACGATAGGCGGTCGAGGATCGGCAGATCCACGGTGTCGAGGAGCGTGGCCAATTCGATCATCTCCTCCATGTCAGCCATGCGAAGATCCGGATGGCCGGCAACCAGAGTGTCGTTCAGGTGCCGGAGAACACGACCGAGCCGGTCGGTCTGCAGCACTTCGCTCGCGGACAAAACCGTCTCCTGGTTGGGGCGGACATAGGCCTTGCCCCGCAACTTGCCAGCATCACCCTTTAGGGCATTTCCAATAATGGTCTCGACCTGCGCATACTCCCCCGCTTCCGGCAGGGCCGTTACAAGCCCTTCGTCATGATGACCGAAGCGCCCTGCCCGACCGGCGATTTGCTTGATCTCCATGGCCGTGAGCTGCCTCTCGCGCACGCCATCGAACTTGCGCAAGGTGGAGAACACGACACGGCGCAACGGGCCGATGTTCAGGCCCATGCCAATGGCATCGGTCGCCACGAGGATTTCAGCCCCGCCGTTGCGGAAGCGCGCCGCCTCGGCCCTGCGGACCTCCGGTCCAAGGGCGCCATAAACGGTCGCAACCGTGCGCCCGGCCTGCACCAGTTGCGCTCGAAGATCGTGAACGTTCTTACGGGTGAAGGCCACGACGGCATCGCCGCGGGACAGCTTCTTGAGATAGGCCGGAACGCCTTCGACGCGCAGCCTGCCCTTGCGCTTAAGAATCTTCACCTCCAGAGGTTCACCGGTCATCGCAAGCAGGTGCTCGACCAACGGGATCGCCTCGGGCGCGCCGGTCAGAACCACCAGACGCGCGGGAGCTCCGATCATGGCCTGAGTCCATGCCCAGCCCCGGTTCGGATCGCCCAGCATCTGGACCTCGTCGATCACGCAGACATCAACCAGCCGGTGCAGATCCAGCGTCTCGATGGTGCGAGCGATATGCGTCACGCCTTCGGGCAGAACACGCTCCTCGCCCGTCACCATGCCGGCGGCCATGCCCTCCTCGCTCATGCGCTCGTAGTGCTCCAGCGCGAGAAGCCGTAAGGGGGACAGGATCTCGGCCGTCTCGGCCTCACGGGCGAGTTTGAGGGCCTCATAGGTCTTGCCGGAATTGGTCGGTCCGGCCAGGAACAGGAACCTGCGGTTCAGGGAGCGGGCCACGGGAAAGATCGCTGCATATCGTTCATAGCCGGAGGCCTCACGGATCTGCGCATCGCGCAGGTGCCGGAGCCGTCTGGCGGTAGCCTTAGAGCGGAGATCATCGAGCTTCTGCCGAAGCTTGCGCCCAGCGCCAGCCGGACCGCCCTTGTCAGAGGCATGGATCCGGTCGAGCTTCTCGATCGCAGCCTGGATACCGCCCAGGATGGCCTCGCGCTCTCCAGCATCTTCATAAGCGGCAAGATAGGTCTCAAGCTCATCGCGCCAGCTTGCCAGCTCCGCCTCGCAGACTGCGAAGGTGGCGTCCCGCAACTCGATCAGCTTGGCCTTGAGGGCATCAGATGCAGCGGCAATCTCGGCCCGCCCGACGCGGGCCGGATCCAGGACAACGGCTGCAACTTCGAGGGGCTCTGCAAAGGCAAACTCGATGACGATGTCCGTGGAGTTGCTGTCAGGCAAGACCTGCATGGGCTGGCTGAACACCGCCCGGTAGCCGGCAAAGACGCGCTCCGGCTTCCACCGGCCGCTTTCGATCTTTCGGATATCCTCCGCCACATAGATGCCCGCGTTCGTCCGGACAGGCGCGAGGATTCTCTGTCGCCGCCGATGGGCCGCGTCATCGATCGGCTGGACGGTTAGATTGTCGGCTTTCTTGGGGTTGGAGCGCGCATGCCTTTTGGCATCGACATTCTCACCCTGCATTCGCCACGCCGGGACCTCGGCCGCCAGCTGTGCGATGGTTTTAGGGTCGAACATGGGGGCTTCGAAAATGCGCCCACGCTTTTGGAACGTCTGGTACTCGGCAACAGGGATCAGCCTGGCCTCAATCCAGCGCTCGCACTCGGCCGCACTTGCAAGCAGAATTCCCGGCAGATGATTGATGCTGACGAAGGCTTTTGATTTCTTAGACATTCATAATTCCGCAGGGCAGAGCACGTTTTCCGCTGCTCCAACCTCGTTCAACGGGCGCCTTCTACCGCAGAATCGGCCATACGCCGGAGCTCAACTCCAGAAGTGCGCACTTGTTTTCAGGGGGTGTCGAGCGATAGCGCCCGTAACTTTCGGAAACGTTCCTGACTATGTTTGGATTACGAAGTTTATGTATTGAGCTGTCAGATTTTTCCTTGGTCGTATATGTTTATGGCGGACTCCAACATCAAGGGATCCGCCGGTGCAGGCGGATTCCACTCACATTATTCGCTTCAGAGAAAAACCGTCGCCTCTGCGGGTTGCACTAGGGTGTCACGTTCAGTCACGAGGACTGCGACAAGATTTCAAGCAGATCGAAGCCTCCTATGGGGATGACATCCTTCATCTGGTCACTGCCGCGGGCTACCTGAACAAGCTAATGGGCAATCCGGCCATCGGAGCATACCTCATGAAACATCACGGCGAGATCGCTTGCGAGTTCCGAGCGATTATCGCAGCTTCGTCGCTGGATCAGTCTCAGACAGCAGTCACCTAATAGGTCCCGTCGTCAAGAATATACGGGAGCGCTCCAGCTGATAGGTCAGCTGGAGTAACAGCATTCCTTGTTATGGCTTATTTCCTTCACTGTTTGTCGCATAATTTTCCCTGTTCGCCCGGTTAGGGAATTCTCTCGTAAGGCGCTGAAATATTGAGATCTTCTCTGCTGAATTTCGTGGACAAAAGCTCAAAGAGGGCAAAATTCCCAGTAATTCGGGCTGTATCAAGGAAGATATGTCCGAGACGAGTTCGCGGGTGACTGCCTCCACCGCCATTACTTTGAGGTAAGCAACTGAAGTAATTTGAAAATATGCTTGAAGGCTTCGACCTTCCCTACCGTGTTCCCCACCTTTGCGGGTAGCTTGGCTGTCGAAATCTTAGGCTTGCTCACTCAGAGATTTGCGTCGATATGCCATTTGCATATTGGGACGGTGCATTTGGCTTCCACCCCTGCCGAATCTTCATGGTGGACCAGAACTCGTTAGAAGCTCTGCCGTTGTCCTGCCCCAAAGAACACGTGAACGCTCATAAGCCTACAGAACACCATCTATACAGGGACAGTCTGCCATTGTGCTGAGGACGCCTCTACTGGCGGTCATAGCCGCGCTATTCCACGACCTTTAGAGCCGAGACAAACGAAAAGATGGCCACTCGAAAGGCACGCCTAGAAGGATTCGTCACTGACCGGGTACCTGCCCCTGGCCAGTTGGTTCAAGTCTTGGCTGAAGATCATGTAGGGACATACATTCTTCCGTTCCCGTGTGAGAGAGTCGACGGGGCGTGGCGAAATGGGGAAACAGGCGAGGTGGTTCATGCCTATGTCCAGGGCTGGCGCGAGCTTCGACCTCAACGCCAGAGCCCGACGAGACTGCTCGGAGGATAGTAACGATCCGAAGGGCTCCAGAAGCGGCATCCGCTGGGAATGGATCCGGTTCAAGTATCGTGGGTGCCTCATCGCCGGCAGATAGACACCCAACCTTTTGTTCTATTTCAGGGCGATAAGGGTTTCTTTGAAGGCCTCAACGTTCCTCTGGAAGGCGACCGATGTTAAACTCGGGACAAGAGCAGGAGGAGCAGAGATGGCTAAGGGCGAACAGCGCGGAAACCGCGAAACCAAAAAACCGAAAGCAGCAAAGCCGAAGACGATTGCCGCCGCGCCTTCTACAAAGGGAACGGTGAACGCAAGCACTGGATCCAAGAAATAGCGCTCAGCGCGTCTGACTTGGGGATGGGATATCCAACTTTCCTCTAGCACGCGTATTTTTCATATCGCTCGTGAGCCATAAAGCGGCGGTCGCAGCCTCACACTTACCTTGCAGCCGCAGCTTTTTCACCTTCACTGGTGTGCATATGGCTTTGTAAGCTCTTGGCAGCGAAGGGGCTGCAGAAAAAGAGCGCCCATTCGGCTGGCGCTCTAGGTGGGCCGCGATTGCGACCATCAGGGAGAACGACCGTGCCAGGAGGCACAAAGACGAGGCTGCGCCCGAAAGGTAAACGCTTCCTTACACAACGAACCGCAGGAACGCTCACCGGTTTGCTAGACCTGCGCCATAAGCCTTTGCGTACAGCTCCCTCACATTGACCATCATTCTAATCCGTCGGCTCCCACACTTCGAGCATCGCAGCTTAAATGCCATGTCATACCAAGTCCCTGAAGAGCTGACTCGTTCGTGATTTCCCGGACTGGGATGAGTGTGATTCAGTTTGGCGAACCAGGGAGGTTCGCCATGCCCATCCCACTCCGGCCTGACTTTGATGCATCTCAGCTTCGCGCACTCGCCCGCAAGACGAAGAACGCCGCCCAGGCGCGGCGGCTTCTGGCACTGGCGGCGATCTATGAGGGTGCCGCGCGCACCGAGGCGGCGCGGATTGGCGGGGTGACGCTGCAGATCGTGCGCGACTGGGTGCTCAAGTTCAACGCTGAGGGCCCTGAGGGGCTGATCGACCGCAAGCCTCCGGGCCAGCCCTCACGGCTCACCGATCAGCATCGTCAGCTGCTGGTGCAGATGATCGAGGCCGGCCCGATCCCGGCAGTGCACGGGGTGGTGCGCTGGCGCCTGGCCGACCTGATCCAGTGGCTCTGGGATGAGCACCGCCTGCCGATCTCGAAGCAGACCCTGAGCCGGGAAGTGCGCGCGCTGGGCTATCGCAAGCTGTCGGCCCGCCCGCGTCATCACGCCAAGAGCGATGCCGCCGTGGCCGCTTTTAAAAAGACTTACCCACGCGTGTGGCGGAGATCGCGACCCACGAGGCTCATGGCAAGCTGCTAGAGATCTGGTTTGCCGACGAGGCGCGCATCGGCCAGAAGAACAAGATCACGCGGCGTTGGGCCAAGCGCGGCACCCGTCCCTCGGCCGCGCGGGATCTGCGCACCGCCTCCACCTACATCTTCGGGGCCATCTGCCCAGCGCACGGCAAGGGAGCCGGCCTGGTGCTGCCCCGCTGCACCACACAGGCCATGAATGAACATCTGAAGGAGATCGCGCAGGCGGTGGCGCCGGGGGCTCACGCCGTCTTGCTGTTGGACCGGGCGGGCTGGCATGTGTCGCGCAAACTGCAGGTGCCACCCAACATCACCCTGGTGCCGCTGCCGGCGAAAGCCCCTGAGCTGAACCCGGTCGAGAACATCTGGCAATACATGCGCGAGAATTGGATCTCCAATCGGGTGTTCGCATCCTACGAGGACATCCTCGATCACTGCTGCGCGGCGTGGAACAAGCTCAACGAGCAGCCGTGGACCATCATGTCGATCGGCCTGCGCGACTGGGCACACGGGTTCTGATCACTAGGACCTGGTATCAGAGGCTGGTGAGCAATTATCTTTCTTTTCGCGTGAGGCGACGCAGCAGGATGCGGCTCATGGCGAGATAGAGCAACATCTCGCCGGTCTCGACCAAGCGTTCGTAGTCCTTGGCGAGCCGTCGACTGGTGGTCAACCAGGCGATTGTCCGCTCGACCACCCACCTTCGCGCGAGCACTTGAAAGCCACTCGGGCGCGTCGGCGGCTCTGCGTCAGCCCGCATCCAGGTGCCGCCGCTCCACCAGTGCTGCGGAATGGACAATTGCCAGCCCAGCGCATTGCGCAACCAGTCCTTCAGCCCACGATATGCCGTGTCAGCCCACATCCGCTCGATCGCCGGAAAGAGATGCTGCAGACCCTCCAGCAGAAATTCGGCCCCTGCGCGATCATGGATGTCGGCTGGATGCACCCGGTTCTTCAACAGATTGCCTTGCGTATCAACGAGAAGATGGCGCTTGCGGCCCTTGATCTTCTTGCCGCCATCGTATCCGCGTGGTCCGCCCATCTCAGTGGTCTTGACCGATTGGCTGTCGATGATCGCTGCTGTCGGTTGGGGCGAACGGCCCATTGTGCGGCGGTAGCTCTCCCGCAGCACCTGAGTGACGTGCTCCCAGGTGCCATCCTCGCGCCACTGGGCATAGTGGTAGAAGACGGCACCACGCGAGGGATACTCGTGGGGCAGCAACCGCCACTGTGCTCCGGTGCGCAGCAGATAGAAGATCGCATCGACGATGCGCCGTAACGGATAAGTCTGCCGCCGCCCAGCGGGATGACTGCGGGGGATCAGCGGTTCGAGCAGCGCCCATTCAGCATCGGTGAGATCGCTGACGTAAGAACAGACCTCCATGGCACGGGCTCCCTAATCGTGAAACAGCCCGCATCCGCCGCAGCGGCCCAGCACCAAACCTATGCTGAATCAAACACTTGCATCGAGCAATAAAATTGCTCACCAGCCTCTCAGGCACCGGCAGGGCGGAGGGCCACCCCTTCAGCGGCATCTCAGCACCATGGCCGCAGTTGTGGGCTTCGCAGTAGGCCATGACGGTCCTGTACCCATCAACGAGACTCCGTCCCACAGTGACTGGCGGGATCTCGTTGCCGTGCTCATCATAAGCGCGGCGGGGATTGCGATGATTGCGATTGGTACTCATCAGCGCTTCTTGGGCGGCATAGGAAGATACTTGAAGGTCAGGCCATCAACCGCATTGCGGATGGCTTCCCGGCTCACCCCGAAGTCGCGGGCGAGCTTGCTGTACTCCCGCTCGCCAGAGGCGTAGCGCAGCCGCGCCTCCAGGACCTGCTCCACTGTCAGCTTGGGTCTGCCCATCCTCGTGCCACGCTAAAAAAGAACATAAAGCGAACATCTACTTAGATAAGCAGAGCTGTCGAGAGAGGTTCCTCTTCTGCAACCAAGCCTGTGAAGAGTGTGGATAAGAGGCTTCCGGACAGCGCCCTAATAGTAGAGGTTTAGCCGCTGGGCGCCGCATAAGGAGACGGCCCTGGAACGTGGGGCCAACTCGTTAATGAAAGCCTTGAGGCACTACCTTATTCCGCTCTGTATAGCAGTCCTGACGCTCGCTGCCGGTCCTGTCGCCATAAGCCCAGCCCTTGCTGAGGACACCTGGACACCTCTGGGCAAGGGATGGGCCCGCTACACGAATGAGCGGTTTGGGACTACCGTGGAGATACCACGCTACCTGTTCAAGCCCGCCGAGCCCCCGCCGGCCAACGGCGATGGCCGAGAATTCAAATCTGCTGACGGGGCGAGACTATGGATCTCAGCAAGCTATGGCCCTTCTGTCGTCACAGACACGTTCCAGGAGTACAAAGCGTGGTTGCTCGAACACACGGGGTTGGACCGTCTGACCTACAAGGCTGAAGGAAATAGCTGGCTCGTGCTCTCTGGGATCAAGGGAGACAACATCGTCTATAGGAAGGTCCTTGAGGGCTGCGGCGCGGCCCATGAACTTCATGTTGAGTATCCTGTACGGAGCAAGGCTCTATATGACTCAGTCGTGGCTCGCCTCTCGCGGTCGATTAATTGCAATTCCCACGATCCTAGGCCGTCAGCGCAGCGGCTACTGCCACATTGTCGATTTCTAAATCGAAATCTCTTGGCTAACCCGAGTCGATTGGCTGGACTGCTGCCATTGACCGACTATCGAACTCAGCAGGCGCTCGCGAAACACTCTGCCAGCCATTGCTGGTAGGTCGCCCACCGTATGCCATTAGGCTTGGACGGCAGGTGCCACTCAGCTGAATCTTTATCAACAAGAAGCCGCGCCTTGAACTGTGCGTTAATGCGCTCCCCTGCTTTCTGAACCGAAACCACTTTGCTAAAGGCGCTGCGATAGCTGTTAGGGGGCATGCCTAACGCAATCTCTACGGCAGCACTGACGGCTTGCTCACGCAATCGCCCTGATGGTCATGATGGCGGCAGTGACGGGGGATTCTCAGCGGGCGCTGCCTCTCGCTCCCGCTGACCAAGAGCCTGCTGCAAATCCGGGCTCAGGCTGTTGAGAGGAACGACCTCATACTGTGAAACTGCTATGCACCGACCCTCAATGCTCGCCATCACTACGGCGTTTGCAGAAAGCTGCTGACCTTCGCTCGCTGGGGCGCTCGTTGAGCTGCAGCGCTCCTCGCCCGGGCTAGTCTCCTTGGTTACAGCGATGACGTACCAGACGTTTCCAGTTTTCGCCGCTTCGGCCAGCAATCGTGCTCGTTGCTTTGCCTCATTCAATGCCTTGCGGCGCTCTTCGATTGACACACCGCGTATGAAGGCGAGGTTGGGTGGCGTGTCTCCACTTTCGCCGTAGGGATGGACGAAGTTCAACGTCATCCGCAAGGTGTCAGCCTTGACCTCGGTGACAGGAAGCGCAGCGGCTTCTTTTTTTCCCTGAACGAACTCGCGCACAGCCACATCGCACGACCGGAACTCATCCGGTTCCTGAATCGCTTGCTGAGGTACCGGCTTGGCTGGAACAGGAGGATTCCGTTTTCGGGATGGGGCGCCCTCTGCTATGGCAGAGAGAGCAACAACACAAACGACAGCTAACGAAAAACTGGCACCATGGCGCCTCCCCCCTGAAATTAGGAAGAACGTCGCCAACCCAGCCAACGGCCAAGCTGCATGGCTAGTAACGAGTCCCCAGCCGAGATGGCTACACTCAAGAAAATAACGCTCTGGCTGGTTCTTAAGTTGCAGAGTGGTCGCAAAGTCGCTTGGCCCTGGTGTTCTAGGTTTTCTTCAACCTGCCGGACGAAATCAACTTCGACCCTAGTGCTTCAGCGCCCGAATTGCCGTGGCAAGCTCCCGCGATAACAGACTTCTCGTCACCAGATAATCTGGACCTAGCAGGATGCTATAGCGCGTCCGGTTTCCAAGATGCACCGCCTCACATAGCTCCGCAGCTCTCTCCAACGCGTCGTTCTCAGCTTCACGAATGACGGCGGCAATCCTGGCAAAGCCCTTGTCCGTCAGTTGCCAAGAATGCCCAGCTCCGTCGCCCTCAACCAAGCCGATATACATATGGATCGTCTCGCGCAGGCTCTCAGCGCGCTCTTGTGGCGTCATGAATGCCATCTTTCGGACTCCCAAGAATTTCTGTCTTCGCGCCTACCTCAGCAACTTTTGTGCGGCATCTGCAGGCGGCCACGGTCACAAGCGCTCTGTCCTAGAAGGATATCTTCGGCTCCGGACGAAGCACGAAAGGACGCGCCGCAGTCGAAGACCCTGATAGGTGGCTTTCCTGCTCGAATCGAGTCTTGCGGAACCCTTTTACGAGGCGAAACCTTCTAGTGTTTCGACGTAGATTTTGCCTCCACAGTTTCCGTGACGTCCCACTTCTTGGGCTCGGCGCTTCGGCTTCCCTGGTCTTTTTTGGGCTTCTTCGCCTCTCGGTTCCCGTGCTGTTCGCGATGTGCCATGGGATAGCTCCTCTCGCTTCAAGATTACACTTGCGGCTGTGCAGCCGCAGACAGACAGTACCACGGCAGGAAGCCCGTCGAGAGAACCGCCATGCGTATTCTTTTTGGCTGGCCCAAGCAAAAATTCAACGTGGGGTCGACAGCCCCAGCCTGCGAGGCTCCCGATGGCATGCGAGGATTTGGTCGCACAGTGTTTTATGGATGAGCGGGTGCCGCTCGCGGTTCCTGAGCTGAACCGCGAGCGAACCTTGAAGTACTTAGAATGCTGCTATCAGCAGGGGCTGTCGTGGGACGATGCCAAGCAGCAGATCCAGGCCTTTCTGCAGCAAAGAGGCGTTCCCCATCAGGGCATTGTGCGGCAGCTGCAGCTTGCCAAGCCGCTTCTTCAGCCTTGGCTGGATTGAACTGAACCAACCACAAAGCCGCTTCATCAGCCGTGCCGTTGCCATGACGAGCTGCGCATCGAGCATCTCCTCAGCCGCATCATAGCGAGCCACCCACCGCTCGTATGTGGCCCATTGCATCCCCTTCGGCTTCGGCGGCAGGTCCCATTCATCCGGGTCCTCATCCCCAGCAGAGCCGCCTTCATCTTCGCCTTTATCCGCCATGCTCGTCCGAACTGCGGCAGAGATCCATCCAAAAATAGGAAAGGAGCGCCCGTTCAGGGCGCTCTGGGAAAGCCGCCAGTGCGACCGGGTCAGGGGATCGACCGTGCTAGGATCAGCACACTACGAGCCTGCTCAATCAGTCAGGCGGATGGTGTTGTCTTCGCATACGTCGAACTCGTCCATCTGGACCGAAGCCTCGTCCGGGAAGGCCGCTGCGACGGTCACTTGGCAGCCCGTCATCTTCGGCAACTTGAGAATGGTCTTCGCCTGAGGAGCCAACGGCTTTTTAATCCTCACAGTTTGGCCATTGGCCCCGATAGCAATGTCTATCGCGGGCACCTCGCGAGCGTTGGTGATGACCAGGGCAGAGGCAGGCTTCGGCTTGGATGGTGCCGCGATAGCATGGCTTGCGATAAGCACGAGGCCAGCAGCGGTTACAATACGGAAAATCATGGTGTTTCCTTCTCTGTACCGTTCAATGGGCGCTATGCATGCGAGGGCATCTTCAAGTCCCTCACTGATAGACCGCCTTTGTGAAACAACTGACGGTCTCGTCTAATCCGGCCCAAGCACTCCGTCATCAGTGACAGAAAGGGCCTCGAAGAAAGAGCGCCATATACTGGGCGCTCAAGGTGGGCCGCCTTTCACGGCCGGTTCCAGGGAGGACAATGACCGTGCCAACTCGGCACAGGAAAAGGCTGCGCCCGAAAGGTTAACGAGCATTTAAGAAAGTATGGCGGTTTCGGGACACTAGCCGCGCCCATGGCGCACACGGTCTTTCCATACTGCCTGACCGGGCTAAAGATGGGTGAGACATTGGCTGCTCTCCAGACGCTTGAGAGAGCCGGGAAACGGGCAGGCTATGCGCAGGTCCGGTCTAAAGCAGCCTAGCGTGCCCAAGACCGCGCCCTACCTTCTCCTGATAGGAACAGCAGGGAGCATCCAGATGTCTGACCATGTCTATAAGGTGCTTGAACTCGTCGGTTCATCGACGGATAGCAATCGGGATGCCATCCAAACCGCTATCAAACGGGCGGACCAGACGCTCAGGAACATGCGCTGGTTTGAGGTCATCCAGACCCGGGGCCATGTCTAGAATGGTGAGGTCCGCCACTACCAAGTCGGGTTAAAGGCTGGCTTTATGCTGGAGGGCGAGTATCCGTAACACGAAGGCCATATGAGCGCAGCAGCACCGGAACTCATTGTCTGAGCAGGCCAAACTCCTTTACCGAAGTCTCGTGAGCGGCTGTCAACTAAAGCTAGTGAGGGAGTGCAAAGGCCGTGGGCTTAGCACTCCCTTGAACTGCCATCTATAGCCGCTTAATCAGTCGCGCGGCTGCCACGATGAGTTGCGCATCAAGCATCTCCTCAGCGGCATCATAACGAGCCACCCACCGCTCGTAGGTCGCCCACCGCATTCCCTTTGGCTTAGACGGCAGATCCCATTCGTCTGGGTCGGCATCCCAAAGAAGACGCTCCGTGCTCCTAGATGAACAGCCAATCGTCAGCTGACAGTTCTCGAATGCCTCTCAACGTCAGCGCGTCACCGTTGTCGAAGGTGAGAGTCAGACTGCACCTCTGGGTGCTCACGCCGATTTCGCCGCTGGCAACCAGGCCTTCCAACTCGGCAAAATCGTCAATGGCGTTGGTGCCGATGTTGACGTCAAGCCGTACGCGGTCAAAGCGATGGTCAAAGTCGAAGACTCGGTCGTGACCATCCCCTTCATTGAAGACGATCACATCGGACCCGGTGCCGGTCCAAATCCGGTCATTGCCCGTTCCACCAAGCACCGTGTCATCGCCTTTGCTCGCTGAAATCTTATCCTTGTCCTCACTACCATCTAGGCTGTCATCACCCTTGCCGCCAAACAGCCAGTCCTTTCCGCCGTGCCCACGCAAGATATCGTCGCGGCCGGTGCCCTTCAGGACGTTGTTGCCCTCATCCCCATCCTTGACCACGCCGTCGACCGGCGGGACGACCTCTCCCTCGAAGATGCGGGCCTTTATCGAGGTGGAGCTCGCGTCCCCACCCTGGCCGCTCGCGTCCGTCCAGCTCACGACGAATTCGCCGTTTGCGAGGCCTGTCACATTAGGATCGTACTGGTCCCCAGAGGTCGAGATGTTGACCAGCCTCTCCGGGCCGAGGGGCGCGCCGTTGTTCGAGAACACCTGTGTCTTGATAGCCGAGCCGGATCCGTCCCCGGTCGCGGGATTTGAATCCGTCCAGGCGATGGCGAAGCCGCCCTCACTCAAGGCGGCGACCTCCCCTCCAGGGCCTCCGGCCGCGAATGCCGGTATGACGATGTTGCCATCCGGATCGATGATCAATGCCGTGCCCTGGATCATGCTCGTGGAGCCTAGGAGGACGACAATGTTCCCGTTGCTCAGCAGCGCGCTGCTGATTGCGTTGAGCGAACCCTGCTCAACCGGAATCAGGTGCGGGGGGCCGAGCGCCATGCCCGTGGCGTCGAGCTTCTGGAAGTTGAGCGTGTCTGGGAAGGGTTCAAAGTCAGGTGGCAGGATCGGTCCGTAGTAGACTATCGCGGCATGGTCGTCGGCGAGTTCCACCAGCGACAGAGCTTTTGACTCCCCGGTTTGAGAACCGGGGAAGGTCCTGGAATCCCCCGAGACAGCGACGATCCTCGCCGCTCCGTCGGTCAGGTAGGCGAGGAAGTAATCACCCCCTGTCGTCGCGGCGAGTTCGAGTTCGCTGCGGGGAGATGACGATCCGCCGAATTCCGGTCTGGTGACGTCGCTCGTCGGGATCAGTTCGGGGGGAAAGGTTCTCGTCTGTTCCTCGTAGACATCGGTGAGCCGGGTTCTCCAGCCAAAGGCAACATCCCCGTTCATCAGGGCGATGCCATCAACATTGGAGAAATAGGTGTCGGTGGGTTGCTCTTGCCCGGAGAAGACCGAGCTCGACGCAACCGGCTGACCCGTCGGATCGAACATCCGGCCCCGGATTTGGTCGCTCACGGGAAGGAAGGCCCCACCTGCGGGGTCTATCTGAGGAACTGATTGAACATCAACCCAGCCGACCACGAAGCCGCCCCCCGCCAAGGGCGCGATGGCGGAATCCTTCTGGGCGAACTCTGTCTTGTCGTTGACGAGGAATTCTGAGGCGACGCTCTGATGGGCTGCAAAGTGGCCGCCCGCCGAAATCGAGGGAAAGCCACCTTGAGCATCGTTTGCTTCAGTGCCGCCGCGGCTGACGAAGACCGGCTCGAGCTGAAAGCTCGGTGTGGCTGACGTATTTCCGTTGGTGATAGAGGGCCGGGAAGCCATGGTGCCTCCTTCTCGCCGTGGCGAAGCGGTACTCGACCCGAAAGAGCGGGCCGAGGGCTGGGGAGTGGCGGCCGGAGCCGGGAGGGCCGGGTGAAGCGGCGGCTGCCTGAAGTCCACGAAGCCGGGCGGAGGTCTTGTGGCGCTGAGCGCCTCGGAACGGGCCGCAGCAATGCGCGGCCTGATGCCCGTGCTGGCACAAATGACCTAACCCCAGAATAGCACAGCGGCCAAATGCTCGAAAGCAGGCTCAGGTACATTGCCTGGCATCGGATTCGACCAGTTAGCCGCCACACTCTTGCGCCGGCTATGCGCTCAACTATCCTCCCTGATTTGTGAATAGAGGGTGGCTTGGCTAGATCTGCTTCATCAGCCGTGCCGCCGCCATGACGAGCTGAGCATTCAACACCTCCTCAGCGGCATCGTAGCGAGCCACCCACCGCTCGTAGGTTGCCCAGCGCATGCCCTTGGGCTTGGGCTTGGGCTTGGGCTTGGGCTTGGGCGGCAAGTTTCATCCACCCGGGTTTGTACTCCAAGGGACCACGCCCTCTTGCTCTTGCATTCTGAATCGAAATCTCTCAGGTAAGGCCGCTTTATGAGCCGCGCCGAGACTTTCGGATCATGGTCCACATAACCAGAGAGCCTCTTCTCAGCACCGCACGAACCTAACCGGCAGGATAGGTAAAAATTAGCGGATATTAAACGCAGTATCTGTAAGCTGAATGGCTATCGCACTTGAACGTGAATAGCGTTGGCAAGTGCCAAATCAAAACTAAAAGTGAATTCGGGCACAAATGGATCAGACGTCAGCATTTCGTAATCTTAGCATTGCTGGGTTTTGGCAGCCAGTCACCGACTCCTACCTAGATGCGAACGGCCGTTGGGGAAATCTGGCTACCATGCCGTACGGCGTGCTCCAGCTTGATGCAAATGGACGTGCCGGCATTCTCGTCTCGGGATGGAGTTGGGGCGGCACCTTTGGACTCGGAGAGAGCATTACGCCTGTCAACGTTATGCTGCTCGCTGAACAAGCCGATGGGACGATGGCCATTGAGACGGGAAGCGTGCTCGGCAATAGGACTACAAATGGTTCCGGTTCCGTCATCGTTGCTGACTTCAACAACGATGGTCGCGATGACATTCTGCTTCCAGCCCACAACGAAAGTCCTTTTATCGCAGCGCGGAGCACCGCTTACATCTCAACTGGTTCGACAGGGTTCTTCCGTGTCGATCTGACTGACCAAGTGATGGCACACGATGCTCAACTTGCAGAGATTGATGGCCAGCCGGTCGTCCTGACCCGGACATTTCAGCCTGGAGACCAAAATCC